>DUBO01000052.1:576-57756 GCA_012960245.1 Candidatus Binatota bacterium
TCGCCGCAGGAGGCAGTCTCGCAACTGGAGAGGCAGGCGTCGCTGTTATCAGCGTTGCCATCGTCGCAGCTCTCTACATCGATCTGGACCAGGCCGTCCCCACAGCGAGCACTGCGACAGCTAGCCAGGCAACTATCGGCGTCGTCAGAATTTCCGTCGTCACACTGCTCAAAGCCAACGTGGATAAATCCGTCTCCGCAGCTCTGCAGCTTGCAATTAGCCAGGCACTTGTCCGAGTTGGAAAGGTTACCGTCGTCGCAGGCCTCACCCTCATCCAACTGGGCGTTACCGCAAAGCGCGTTGGCCGGCACTACGGCGATCGTAGCGCCCAGGCTTTCAAGCATCCCTGCCCTCTGCGCCGACTCTCCTGCCCGGAGTTGCAGCTCACCGTTGGATGGCATGAGCGCGGCCACAGCCGCCACCACCGCCACCAGCCCCAGGACGAACCCGGACCAGCGCAGTATACCCATCGGCGATTCCGCCGCGGGCTCGCTACCTGTTGAAAGTTGTGAATCCCCGTCTGAAAACTGGTCGTCCATAAGACTTCCCCCGGGTCTGCCTGGGCTCGAGCCCAACTACCCGCTGCTGAATGAGCAATGGGCGTGCCAGAAGCCTGCACCCGCAACAACAGCAGCAGCATTGACCGCGGTGCTTCACTCGACCTGCTAAACGAACATTTGTGAACGCCGGGGGCAGGAGCTCGAAAAAGCAGGAAAGTCAGTGGACGAGAATGGCTGGGGAGGAAGGATTCGAACCTTCAGTTGCCTGAACCAGAATCAGGTGCCTTACCAATTTGGCCACTCCCCAACGGCGGCCACCCCGGCTAGCGCCGCTTGCGAGGCGTGCGGGGGGGCGTTTTCTCTCGCCAGATTATCCGACCCCTGGTCAGATCATAGGGCGACAGCTCCACCTTAACGGCGTCGCCTGGAAGGATACGGATATAGTACTTACGCATCTTACCCGAAATATGGGCGAGCACGGTGTGGCCGTTCTCCAGCTCCACCTTGAAAAATGCGTTCGGGAGGTTCTCTTTGACCGTCCCGTCTACCTCTATACCGTCTTTACCCATATACGCGTAGCCGCCCCGGGGAACGGCTTATCGACATTGAGTACCAACTTTTCGTCAAGGTAACAAGCCTTGCACTATAAGGGGCCACCGGCCGCAGGCCACGTTGGAATCTGCCCCTCGCGCTGACATGATGCCCTTCATGACCTCCGAAAGCCGCTACAGCGACAAGCCCGGGGCGCTTTCCGGGAGGCGTACCGGTACCACCGGGGTGCTCTCGGCAGTGTTGGTGCTCAACCTGTCGGTCGCGATTGCCAAGCTGCTGACCGGGACGATGACGGCCAGCATCGCCATCCTGGCCGACGGCTACCACTCCCTGTTCGACAGCCTGGCCACGGTGGTGGGCATACTGGGCGTAACCGCGGCTTCGCGGCCGCCCGACGCGGACCACCACTACGGGCATCGCCGCTACGAGGTAGTGGCGGCATTGGTAATCGCTGGCTTCCTGGTGCTGGCGGCCTGGGAAGTGCTGGGCGCGGCGCTGGACAGGTCACACGGTGGATCTGTCCCAACGGCGAGCCCACTGGCGTTTGCCGTCATGATATCGACCCTGCTCGTCAACATCGCCGTAACCCGCTGGGAACACTCTGCCGGCGAGCGGCTCAACAGCCGGGTGCTCAAGGCCGACGCGGCCCACACGCGCTCGGACGTATACGCATCGCTGGCGGTAATAGGATCGCTGGCCGCCGTACGCCTGGGCTACCCGGGCCTCGACATCCTGGTAGCAACTGGCATCGGTGCCCTGATAGCGCGCACGGCTTACATCATCATGCGCGACGCGCTGGCCGTACTGTCGGACGCGGCTCCCATACCCAGCGAGGAAATAGCCGCCCTGTTCGAGAACAACCGGGCCATGGGCCGCGTGCACGCGGTTCGCTCGCGCAGTAACGGCAGCGACATCTACGTTGACCTGCAGCTCTACCTGCCCGACGACATGAGTGTACTCCGATCGCACCACGTCACCGAGGAAATCGAGGACAAGATAAAACAGAGCTACCCCGCGGTGACAGACGTGGTCGTCCACGTCGAACCGGCCAGCCTCGACCCGACCACGCGCCGACATCGCTGAGGCGGGTCTACGTCTTCGCCCGGGTCTACGCTCTCCCCCGGATCTACGTTTTCGCGCAGCACTGCACGCTTACGTCCGGCTCTTGCATCCCTGAATCTCTAGCCCCCCTGTTTACAGGCCCTTTTTACTGCTTTTCGTTGGGCAAGCATTTTGCTTCAGCCCGGGCATGGCTTCGACTCACAAGACCGTACGCAAGACGACCCTGCTCGACCTCCTCGTCACGATCGAGGACGAAAGCCACGGTCACTGCACCGAGGGAACCCTGGTGTCGACGGCTCTCAAGCTTATCAACTCGGGCAAGGTCAAGCTTTCGGGAACCTTTGCCAACGCCAGCCTCCCCCTGAAATAACTCCCCCTGGGCCAGGCCCTACCCCGCTTCTACGGCTGGACTTTTCAGCCCTGACTTCCACAAAAACCCTGGCAGCGCTATACCGTTGTCACCGTGAACAGCACCGAAGAACTGAAGAGCTCGATAGACGGTGCCGTTGGCTGGCTCAAAATTGACCGCCCGCGGAGCCGCGGAGCCATGACCCGAGACATGTGGCAGGCGTTTCCCGCTTTGCTGCAGGACCTGGCCTCGCACGAAGAAGTCCGGGTAATCGTGGTGACGGGCACAGAGGGTAACTTTGTTGCCGGGGCTGACATAACCGAGTTCCGCGCCCTGCGTTCAGACCCCGAAGAAGCACGGCGCTACGACGAGGGAAGCCGCGACACGCTCGCGGCGCTCGAGAAGCTCTCGGTCCCCACTATCGCCATGCTGGGCGGGCCCTGCATCGGGGGTGGCTGCCTGTTGGCCTTCGGCTGTGATCTCAGGATAGCCGCGCAGGACGTGCCCATGGGCATCCCGGCCGGCCGCCTCGGCCTGGCCTACCCGCACCACGCCCTCGAACGGCTGCTGGCCCTGCTCGGAGAGGCTACGACGCTGGATCTGCTGCTCACCGGCCGCTTCGTGCAAGGCGAAGAAGCGCTGCGCATGGGAATGCTGCACCGCTGTGTAAGCTCGGACCAGCTCGAAGAAACCACCAGGAAAATCGCTGCCCAGGTAGCATCAAATGCTCCCCTCGCGCTGGCTTACTCAAAACAGGCCTCGCGCAGAGTCGGCCGCATATCTCCCGACGAGGTCAAGGACCTTGTCTCGCGCTGTTTTCAGAGCGAAGACTACGCCGAAGGCGTGACCGCCTTCCTCGAAAAACGCCGCCCCCAGTTCAAGGGCCGCTGAGGCGGACAATCCTGTACCGCGCGGTTCATTGCCGTGCCCTTTGCCATGGCGTGTGCGAGGGTAATTCTCTTGCAATTTCCATAACTTAACTATTTTCAACTGCCTGCCACGACGCTGGCACGAGCCATGCTTTTATCCACCCACAGTCTTTCGGGAGGAAAAACGAGCATGGCAAAGCGTAACGAAAAAAGTGGTTCAAAGAGGTCTTCTTCGCAGGTGGTTTTCACCGGCAAGCGAGTAAAAGGTTCCTGGATAATGGAGACCCTGCTGCCCTTCGCCAGGGAGCGCTCGCACAACGACGCTTCGGTGGCCGGCGCCAGCAACGAGCGCGTCCGCACACTTCACTAGACCGCCGGCCCCGCAGGCCGGCCCGCTACGCGGTAGCTGGCTACTTGAAAGGCTGGCTACTTGAGAGCCAGTCCGGGTGATGCGGGATTAACGCCGACGGTAGCCGTGAAAAAATCTATGTATCCCAGCACTCGCCTGATCAGGGTAAGTGTTTCGGGATAAGGGGGCGGCTGGTTTCCATAACGCCGCACCGCCCCGGGCCCGGCATTCCAAGCCGCGGCCATCAACTCAACCTGTCCATCAAAACGCTGGTTGTAAGTGGCGTTGAGGTAGCAGGCCAACAACACGTTCAAACCGGGATGGTAAAGATCGTCGGCCACGAAATCCTTGAACACGTCCTCGTCTACATACAGGTAGTCGTAGTTTTCGCGGGCGAGATGAGCCACGGCCCACCTGGCCGTGGACGGCATGATCTGCGTCAGTCCCCTTGCACCCTTACGCGAGCGGGCGCGTATGTTGGCGCCCGATTCGGTGAGTATCAAAGCGCGAATGTAGTCGCCGTTCACGCGCGCGTCGTCGGGGCCGTAAGACAAGGAGCTGAAGTAGCGAATCAGGGGCTCGAGCCGATCCAGCCTGTTGAGCTGCTGGCTACTTGGCCGTCGCTTCGCCTCCACTGAAACACCCGGGCGTGGTCCCTCCGGGAGCGAAGCCGCACCGGAAAACGAGGGAATGACGAGCAGCGCGCAGGCCAGCGCAGCCACCGGCAGCGCCGCGCTCTGCGCACCCAACACCTTATACTTGTTCAAACTTCTCACTCGGTACACCAACCGAGCGCGCAAAAGCGCGCAAGGCACTACCCGGTGCACGAAAAAGAACCAGTGGCTGTCAGTGACTGTTGCCCGAAGAACAGCAAGCGGCAAACGCCGCTTGCTTGCTACTTGTCGGGCTCAAAACCAAAAACGCGGACGCGGGTCCTGCCACCGTGTTCGACTTCGTCGACCAGGTTGCGACCCCTGCACTTCGGGCACGGAAAAAACCTCTTCCCCTCAACCTCATCCGCCAGAAGGATCATGTTCCCCATGAGAAATCCTTCATCCGTTTCCTCGAAGGCCAGAAGGCCATCACAGGATTCCGACTTACAACGCAAGGGATTTACCTTGATCTTGCGCCCCGGCCTGGCCGGTACGCCCGCTGCAGGTGCGGAATCCACCCGGCTAATTACCGCAGCGGCAGCGGGCACACAAACCCCCGGGTCGCTGGATGTTGAACAACCCGAAAACATGCCTAGAATAGGCGGATGTCCGCCGCTGGAGTAATCGAGACCCTCAAGCAGGCCGCCGCCTCGGCAGGGGGCTTCGTTGAGCTCAGATACCACGCCAAGACCTCCCGCGGGGTGGTCGTAGAAAAAGGCAAAGTCGAAAGCAGCAGCTCGCGCTCGGTTGCCGGGCTGGGCGTGCGCGTGCTTGAGAACGGCGCCTGGGGATTCGCCTCCACCGGAAGTTCAGAACCCGCCGACGTCAAGCGAGCCATCGAGTCGGCGCGGGCCGCCGCGAGCTCGGGCGCCTCGCTGCGAAGCGAGGCGGTAGCCGACCTGCCCGAGGTCAAACTCGCCACCGGTGACTTCAGCCAACCGGGAGTCGACGAGATCGAGCAACGCTCGCTCGAGGAAAAAGTCGGCATGGCCCGCAAGCTCGAAGAAACCGTGCGCGGTTCTTCATCGTCGGTCTCGTCTGCTACCTGCGGCTACTCAGAAATCTTTGAAGAAAAAGCCATCGTCACCACCGACGGAGCCGCTGCGAGTTTTCGCCTGGTGCGACCCGAGCTGCGCCTGCAGGCGGTGGCCGAAAGAAACGGAGAGATGTCGACCGGCTTCGAAGCGATTGGCACTACCGGTGGCTGGGAGTGCCTGTTTCGCCACGGCGACGGCGAGTACTTTGCCGGCAAGGCGGCGCGCACCGCTGTTGACCTGCTGTCGGCCGGGCACCCGCAGGGCGGCCGTGCCTCGGTCATCCTGGCGCCCTCGATAGTGGGGCTGCTGCTGCACGAGGCCATCGGCCACACGGTCGAAGCCGACTTCGTACAAGCAGGATCGGTGGCGGCCGGGAAGCTGGGCCAGCGCGTGGCCAGCGACCTGGTCACGCTGTGCGACAGTGGCGCTTCGGAACTCGAAGACGGCGCCGGCGGCACCATACCCGTGGACGACGAGGGCGTGCTCGCCGGTCGCACGGTCATCATCCGCGACGGCATACTCGAGTCCTACCTCCACAACCGCGAGAGCGCGGCTCGCTACGGTGTCGCGCCCACGGGCAACGCCAGGGCCTGGGAATACGCCGACGAGCCGCTCATAAGAATGCGCAACACCTACCTCGAGCCGGGGCAGACCAGCCTCGAAGAGATGATCGCGAGCACGAGGCACGGCTACCTCCTCGACGGCCCTCGCAACGGCCAGGCCGACGCCACCGGCGAGTTCATGTTCGGCGTGCAGGAAGCGCGCGAGATCAAGGACGGCAAACTCGGGGCGCTGGTCAAGGGAGTCACGGTGACCGGTATCGCCTTCGACGTGCTGTCAACGGTGGACAGCGTGTCGGACAGTTTTCGCTGGGACCTCGGGTCGGGCTACTGCGGCAAGGGGCAACCGGCCAAAGTTGACGCAGGCGGACCCTACATCAGATGCAAGGCACTGCTCGGGGGCGAGCAGTGAGCTCGACAGGGGGGAGTGTTTCGCCCCGGGATCCGCTGGAGATCTGCAAACAACTGGTCGACATGGCCATTGACGCCGGCGCCGAACAGGCCGAAGCCATGGTCGAAAGCGGCCGCGGGGTAGAAACCAACATCGAGTCGGGCGAAGTGCACACCGTTCAGTCCCGCGAGGAAACCGTGTTCGGGCTCAGGGTAATAAGCCAGGGCTCGAAGGCCTTCGTCACCGCCAACGACGTATCGGAGAGGAGCCTGGCCGACAGCATAAAAGAGGCGCTCGCCCAGGCTTCGGTCATCCCGGCCGACGAGGCCAACGCCTTCGCGCCCACGGGTGACAGCACTACCGTCGAGGGCCTTTACGACCCGGCGATCGAAGAAATGACAGTGGCCGACTCCAGCCGCCTCGCCGCTGCTCTGGCCGAGGCCGTCAAGTCGCGCGACCCGCGCGTCACCATCGACTCGGGGTCGGTGAGCTTTTCGATCGAGCGCAGCGCGCTCGTCAACTCGCTGGGAATCGAGAAAGCAAAATCAGCTACGATGGCCGGCGGATCCCTGTTCGGCATGGCCGTGGACGGAGAAGACATTGCCAGCTTTGACTACGACAGCGAGTCGAGCTGCAAGCTGGACGGCTTCGAAGCGGCGTTGCTCAAGACGGCAGATCGTTTCACCGACAAGTGCCTGGCGGGGCTGGGTGCCGGCGAGGGCCTTAGTTACCGCGGCCCCGTTGTGCTGTCTCCCGAAGCCGTTGCCGAGTTCCTTCTGTCAAACCTGATGGGGGCGTTGTGCGCCGACACCGTCCGCAAGGGCCGGAGCCCCCTGGCCGACAAGCTCGAGCAGGTCATCGCCTGCGAGGCTTTCAGCCTGGTCGACGACGCGACCCTCGACTCGATGGTGACCTCGAGTCCCTTTGATCGCGAAGGCGTGGCGACGGCAAAAACCACCATCATCGAGGACGGGCGGCTGCGCACCTTTCTGTTTAACCAGCACGAAGCGACGCTCACCGGTGGCGACGCCCGCTCGACCGGCCACGCCGCGGGGTCGGCCTCATCCCCTCCGGGTATTGGCCCGAGCTACCTCGAGCTGGCCGCCGGTGAAGAAAGCAATCTACTGGCGAGCGACGGCGGCCCCGTCGTACTCGTCAACCGTTTTTCGGGCAGCACCAACGCGGTGACTGGAGACTTTTCGGGCGTGGTCAAGAACGGCTTCCTGGTCGAAAACGGACAGCGCCGGCCGATACGCGAAACCATGATAGCCGGAAACCTGTTCGAAGCCCTGCGCGACATAAGCGCTCTCTCGTCCGAGCGCAGATTGGTCGGCAGCTCTGCGCTCGTGCCCTCGGCGAGAATCGAAAACGTATCGGTGACCGCGGGCTGACTCAGGGTTTGCGGATGGTCGCTTCGCCAAGCGCGCGCGACTTGAGCAGGCCGGCGTAGCCGCGCTGAGCACTCGGCCCAGCGCCCCTGGCCACCTGCTTACAGGCAACAGGGTAGCCCATGAGGGCCTCGGTCAACGTGGCCGCCCAGTCGGGGGCCTGCCCGCCGCCAGCCAGCAGGTTGTTGCGCTCAGCCGGATCAATCGCGAGATCGTAGGCCTCCAACTCCTGCCCACCACCCGTTGCCGGCTGCATGATGAGCTTGTAGCGTCCCTGCTTGACTGCGTAAGCGGGCGATTTCCAGCGCAGGCCTTTACCGCTCTCGTCCACGCGCAGCCGCCCCCTTGCTTCGCTGAACCGAGGCGACAGTGAAAAAGGCAGGCCGCTGCCCAGCGAACTGGCTAGCGACACTCCCTGTACACCCGGTGGCGCCTCGATACCCAACAGCTCAACCAGTGTGGGAGCGAGGTCGACCAGGCTCAACGAAGCGTCGTAGCGCGTGGATTTTTTTATGCCAGGGCCACTCATCATGAGCGGAACCTTCAACGATTCTTCGTAAAGATGGCTGCCCGCGCCCCTCGCACCGTGCTCGAGAAACTCCTGGCCATGATCGGAGGTGACCACCACCACCACGTTGCCGTCGAGTTTTCTCACCACCGAGTCTACGAAGGCGCCGAGCTGGTCGTCCAAGTAGCGCAGTTCGCGTTCGTAGCGCACCAGGGCGCCCTCGTCGACGCGGCTGTCGGCAAACAACTTGTCGTCCTTGAACATGCTGCCGTAGCCCCGCGGCGGAAGGTGCGGTGCATGCAGCCGATAGCTGTGCACGAACATGAAAAAGGGTTCGTCCGAGTGCGCGTTGACCCAGTTGCCCGCGGACTCGAGCGTGCCGACCAGGCGGCCCTCGGTGTCGGCCAGGTCGTAGCCCTCGTCGGCCACGAAACTGTCGAAGCCGGCAGCCAGGGGGCTCGAGATTCCCGCGGCACCACCCTCGGTAAAAGCCACCGTGCGGTAGCCCCCACGCGACAGCAATGCAGCCAGGGTGTCGACCTGCGGCGACAGCTCTTCGTTGTTGTCGAGCACACCATGCACCGACGGGTACAGCCCGGTAAACACGCTCATCCACGCCGATTGCGGAGTGACTGACGGGGTCGACGCGTTGTCAAAGATCGCGCCGTTGCCACCGAACCACTCGTCCATGAAAGGCGTAGTGTCGCGCCGCGAACCGCAGCAGCCCATGCTCGTATAGCGAAATGAATCGAGCCCAACGATGACCAGGGAGGGGCGCCTGTCGCGGCCCTTCCTGGCGACCACCATCGGCGAACTCCAAACCACCGCCGGCACCACTTTAGAACCGCCACCCACAGAGCGCGACTCGAACTCTATGCTGACCTGCCTACCGCCAAGCGACGAAACATCTACGTCGATGTCGAACCAGGCCGGCTCCAGTTGACCAGGATCGACCATGGCGCTGAAAAGTTTCACCGTCTGCAGCGCGGGCCGTCCGTCTTCGAACACCCGCGCGCGAACCGTGATGGACACCGGCGCGAGGCCCTTCCAGTCCTCGGAATCTACGCTGTATCCAAAACGCAGTTCCGAAGAGCGCGGGATACTTACCGGCAGGCTGCTGATGGTGCGCGCTCCACCGTTGGTGGCCAACTGCGCGTACAAGGCCGCCACCACCGGTCCGGGTTCACGTTCGGGAACAACAAGTGTGCTGCTCAGGCGGCCGAGCTTGCCCTCACCCGGACTGAATACATGCCTTCGCTTCCAATCGCCTTCTTCGTAGAGGAGCACCTCGGCGTCGAGCTTTTGTCCCAGCAGGGGGGCCGGCAGTTCGCCGTACACGAAAACGCGCCCACCGGCGGCTACCTGTACCGGGACCATGGACAGCAACACGCGGTCGCTGCTGGCTATCGCAAGGCGGCGTTCGCCCGCAGCCGAAACCGGCTGCCAGGGGGCAGCCCGGGGGCCGGCTTCCAGGAGGTCCTCTTGCGAAGCGTCGGGTTCTTCGATGTCGGCTTCCCGCAGGTCTGCAGCCATGTACAGCAGTAGCGGCGGTTGTGCCGCCAGGACCGAGGACGCCGACAACAGCGTCACCACCGTCAAGAAGGCGGCCACGGCCATGAGAGAGAACGTGTGCCGGGCTACGGCAACAGGCGTAGAAGAACGCATCGCCCTTCATTCTTACCCCACCCGGCTACGCCCGCAAGAGCGCGACCGGGCGGAGTTGTTAAAGCCGGGCGGCAACGGCTATTGACTGCCGCTGACGGCAACTCGTGGGACGGGCAGCGCCTTGCGCCACGGGCCCGCGGTAGAATCGAACGCGTGCAGAGCAATGCTCAAGGCAGACTCGAGGTAGGCGTAGACACCGGTGGGACTTTCACCGACGTGGTCTACCGCCGTTCGGACGGTAGCAGCGGTTGGTGCAAGCTGTTGTCCACGCCCGACGATCCCGGCCGCGCGGTACTCGACGCCTTGGCGCGCCTGTTCGACGGAACTCCCCCCGACCGCCTGGGCTACGGCACCACCGTAGCCACCAACGCTATGTTGCAGCGGCAAGGCGCGCGCACCGCACTGGTCACCACCGCGGGTTTCGAAGACCTGCTCGAAATCGGCAGGCAGGCCCGCCCCGAACTCTACCGGCTGGAGCCGCGACGCGAGCAACCCCTGCTGGCAGGAAACATGAGCTTCGGCCTGGCCGAACGAAGCGCGGCCGACGGCAAAGCCCTGCTGCGCCCCGACAAGGGAGCTCTCGACCAACTGGCCAGCAAGCTGCGACGAGCGCGGGTCGAATCGATAGCCGTGTGCCTGCTGCACTCCCACGTCAACCCGGCCCACGAAAAAGCCGTGGGTGAGGCCCTGCGCCAACTCGGCGTACCGGTGACCCTTTCGCAACAGCTCTCGCCCGAACCCGGAGAGTACGAGCGCGCCTCGACCGCGGTGGCCAACGCCTTCGTGCGCCCGCGGGTGGAACGGCACCTCGAAGATCTCGCGCTGAAGTGCGGAACTACCGATTTCCGCGTCATGCAATCCTCGGGTGGCTGCCTGGGCGTAAAGACGGTGAGCCGCGAGCCGGTTCGCAGCATGCTCTCGGGGCCAGCGGGCGGAGTCGCGGCGGCCTTCGAGGTCATGCGCGCAGTTGACCTTGAGCAAGCCGTGACGCTCGACATGGGGGGCACCTCCACCGACGTCACGCTGATCAACGGGTCTATCCCTCTCACCAACACCACCGTTATCGGTGGCATCCCGCTGCGCTGCCCGGCCGTGGACATTCACACGGTGGGCGCCGGCGGCGGTTCGATAGCGTCGGTCGATGCCGGCGGCGCGCTCAAGGTAGGACCGGCGAGCGCGGGTGCCACGCCCGGCCCCGCCTGTTACGGGCGAGGAAGCGAACCCACGGTAACCGACGCCAACGCGTTGCTCGGACGACTCGCCGGCGGCGGACTGCTCGGCGGTGAAATGCCTGTCGATCTTGCGCGGGCACGCCGGGTGATGACCCGACTGGGCAAGCGCATGGGCAGCCTGTCGGCCGAACGTGCCGCCGAGGGCGTGCTCCGGATAGTGGAGGCCAACATGGAGAGGGCAATTCGCCGCATAACCATAGAGCGTGGCCAGGACCCGCGCGGCGCGACCCTGCTGGGCTTCGGCGGTGCGGCGGGCCTGCACGCCTGCGCGGTGGCCGATTCGCTGCAGATGGTCAGCGTGCTGCTCCCCTGCAACCCCGGCCTGCTTTCGGCAGGGGGAGTGCTGGAGGGCAGCTTCAGCCGCGACCTGAGGGCCGCGCTGTCACTGCAGGACCCCAACATCGGCGAGCTCAGGCAACGCTGCCTCGCGCTCGAAAAACAGGCCTGTGCCGAGCTGCTGCAACAAGGCTGCCGGCCGGGTCAGATACGGCTGAGCCGAAGCGTGGGGCTGCGCTACCTCGGCCAATCAAGCGAAATCGAAGTGCCGCTGAAGCCAGGCTTCCGCGCCGCTTTTGACCGCGAGCACCACAGGCTGTTTCACCACCACGACGAATCGCGGCCGGTGGAGGCCTGCGCGCTGCACGTAACCGCAACCGAAGCCCGCCGCCGCAGGCGCAGGACCGTGGCCACGGTTGGCCGTAGCAGGACCCCGACGCCCGCGCATAACGTGAGCGTGTATCTCGATGGCAGAAAACGAAGGCTGCCGTTGTACCGTCGCGACGACCTCGTGATGGGGGACCGTTTCGTGGGGCCAGCCTTGGTGACCGAGTACAGTTCTACCTCGCTGATTGCTACCGGTTGGACCGCCCGCGTGGACGCCGAGTCTAACCTGCGGCTGGAGAAAGACGGTGGCTGAACGCTTCGATCCAGTCGAGCTCGAGCTCTTCAGCAACCGCCTGGTCGCGGTGGCCGAAGAAATGGGCACCGTGCTCTGCCAGGCCGGCTTCTCGCCCAACATCAAGGAGCGTCGCGATTTTTCCTGCGCGATTTTTGACGCGGCTGGCGGCATGGTGTCGCACGCTGCGCACATACCGGTGCACCTCGGCTCGACACCCTTGTCGGTCAAGGCAGCCATCGAGGCCATGACGGCTGACAGCGGAGACGTTCTCGCCGGCGACATCATGCTGCTCAACGACCCCTACTCGGGCGGTACCCACCTGCCCGACCTCACCGTGGTGGCACCGGTCTTCCTAGCCGGCCACGACAAGTCGAGCAGGGCCGGGCGCACTCGCCGACCCTTTGCCTGGCTGGCGGCCCGCGCCCATCACGCCGACGTGGGAGGCCACGCACCCGGTTCGATGGCGCTGTGCACCGACATCCACCAGGAGGGATTCCGCATGCCGCCGGTTCACCTCTACCGGGGTGGCCGCGTGGTACGCGAAACGATGGAGCTGTTCCTGGCCAACACCCGCGTGCCCGCCGAGAGGATGGGCGACCTCGACGCCCAGGTCGCGGCCCTGCGCAGCGGCGATCAGCGTCTGTCCGAACTGGCGGCTCGCTTCGGCCCTGGGCGTATCACGCGCGCCATGAAGGAGCTCCAGGATTACTCGCAGCGCCTGGTCGAAGCCATGATCAAGGAGCTGCCCACCGGCGAGTTTAACGCCCGCGACTCCCTCGATAACGATGGTATTGACCCGGAGCCACTGCGACTTTCGGTCACGCTACGGCGGCGGGGCAAACGCCTGGAGATCGACCTGCGAGGCTGCGCCCCTCAATGCCGGGGCCCGCTCAACGCCAACCTCGCGGTGACCACGTCGGCGGTCTTTTATGTCGTGGCGTGCCTCGCCGGCAGCCGGGTACCGGCAAACCGCGGCATGATGGAGCCCGTAGACATACTCACGACGCCGGGCACGCTCGTCGACTGCCGCTTTCCGGCAGCCGTGGCCGGAGGCAACGTCGAAACCTCGCAGCGTATAGTAGACCTGTTGCTGCGGGCCCTGGCCCGAGCACTGCCCGGTCGTGTACCGGCGGCGAGCTCGGGCACGATGAACAACCTGACGCTCGGAGGTTGGGACGTGCACCGTGATCGCCACTTTGCCTACTACGAAACGGTGGCGGGTGGAGCCGGCGCCGGACCGTCGGGTCCGGGCTGCCACGCCCTGCACACCCACATGACCAACACGCTCAACACGCCCGTGGAATTGCTCGAATCCTATTACCCCCTGAGAGTGATCCGCTACGGGCTGCGAAGGCGCTCGGGCGGGGCCGGAAAGCACCGCGGGGGTGACGGAATAGATCGAGAAATAGAGGTCCTGGTGCCAGCCACACTGACACTGCTGGCCGACCGGCGGCAAGAGGGGCCCTGGGGACTGGCGGGCGGAAAGCCCGGTCTACCGGGCCGCGATACGGTGAGCAGCTGCGGCCGAACGAAAGCCATCGCCTCGAAAACCGAGCTGCAACTGGCCGCCGGCGACCGAGTTCGCGTGCAGACCCCCGGCGGCGGTGGCTGGGGGCGGGTGAGACGGAAGGTAGCAGGCAAAAAGAAGCGGGGCTGACCGAATCGGTTTCCCGATCTCGCTCAACCCCGCTTTACGGATTTCCCAGGTCAGGCCGCTGCTTTACGGCGTGACCCCTTCTCGAGGGTGTCGATCCTGCGCTCAATGGCGGTGAGCCTGCGCTTGACCGAATCAACATCGCCGCGCACAGGCAGCTTGAGCCACTTGGCCAGCCGCGTGGCCAGCTTACCGGCTTCCTTCTGGGCGCTGGAAGTCAGCTCGCGGCGACGGCCGTTGGTCTGCTTGCGCAGCCCGGTGACCCTCTTGTCGAGCTCGGTCCTGGCGTCGGCCAGGCGCTCTTCGATCTGCTCACGCAGTTCGTCGACGCGACCGTTGAGGTCCTCGCGAACTTCGCCGATACTGTCAACCATCTTGTCGACCACCTTGTCGACCTGGCCCTGCTGTTGCTCAGGGAGCATGGACACCGCGCGACGTCCGAAACGCTCCGCGGCCCCTTCGACCTCGCCACGAACCCTGTCCACGGTATTGGTTACGTTACCGAAAAGCGGTGTAGGTTGCTTCTTTGCTTTTGTCATTTTTTATTCCCTCTTGTCGTACCGCGTCATCCGGCCCCATCTTTGCCCCCCCAACAGGGGGAGCGCCAAACGGGAACCCGCCCAAGGAACACAGGTTTAAGTTTGTACCCAAACCCGTGCCGTATCCATGTGCGGACAGCCTAAAAGCTGGCCGTAACGCTTAGCTGTGCACTACTTTACTCACTGCGTCATAAAAGTCAAGGCCGTGGGCCGGGCTTTGACGCAATGCAGCTTATTTTGTGGGTTTTTTCGCCGAAGTTTTGCTCGAGCTCTTGCCCGACCCCTTGCTTGAGCCGCTGGCCGGGCTGCTGTCGGAACCGCTGCTGGACGAAGAGTCAGACGACGAACCGGCCGATGAGCTGGCCGGCGAAGCAGCGCTCTTGTCCTTGGATGAATCGTCCCCGGAGCCTTTCTGGTAGCCCTCCGAGTACCAGCCGCCGCCCTTGAGCTGAAACGACGACGACGAAATCAGCCGCTTCACCTTGCGCCGGCAACCCTTGGTGGCGCAGCGCGACAGGGGATCGTCGGACATGGACTGGGGGTGTTCAAAAACCCCGCAGACGGGGCACTCGTATTCGTAGATTGGCACCTTGGTTACGCTTCCGTTGTTTTTTGTTTCCCTTGTGGGAACAGAACGAAACTAGGAACGGCGGCCAGTCTTGTCAACGGCGAGTTCCCTCGACCGCCTCGTGGCTGCCTTCACGGCCGAAGCCACGGTCTGGCTGAAACCCCCGCTGGCAAGAGCGGCAAGGCCGGCCAGCGTGGTGCCGCCCGGCGACGAAACCGCCTTGCGCAACTCAACGGGCCCCTGCCCGCTCTCAAGCAACATCCTGGCGGCGCCAGCCAGGGTGTGACAGGCGAGGTGCAAAGCGGTTTCCTGGTCGAGCCCGGCCGCTTTGCCACCGCGGGCCAGCGCCTCGGCAAACAGGTAAACATAGGCTGGGCCACTACCGCTCAAGCCAGTGACCGCGTCCATCAGCTTCTCTTCTTCAACCACGAGCACTTCGCCAACGGCTTCGAACATGATCCTGGCCACCGCGAGGTCTTTTCTCCGCGCAGTCGCCCCCGCGCAAAGCACCGACATGCCGCTACCCAGCAGGCAGGGGGTGTTGGGCATGACCCGAATAGCGCGCACACCGGGCCCCAGGGCCTTCTCCATGCGCGACAGGCGTACACCGGCCGCGATAGAAATAACCAGCTTGCCGCGCCCGAGCAACGGCGACAGGCCCGACAGAACCTCTTCCATGACCTGCGGTTTTACCGCCAGCACCACCGTTTGGGCGGCCTCGGCCAGCTGCGCGAGATCAGCCGTAACCCTGACTCCGAAGCGCCGCTTGAGCACGCGGCGGCGAGCCGCCAGGGGCTCGCAGACGACTATTGACTCTGGAGAAACACCGCCGTCATCTCCCGGCTCCAGCAAGCCCTTGAGCAACGCGGCAGCCATGTTGCCACCACCAACGAAACCGACAACCGGCGCCTGCTTGCTCACGACTCGCCCCCTTCACGTTGCCCGAACACAGCCCTGCCTATCCTTACCATCGTTGAACCCTCCATGATCGCATCCTCGTAGTCAGCCGACATGCCGGCCGATATCTCAACCATCGCTGCCCGCGGCAGCTCGAGCCCCCGCAGTCTTTCCTGCAGTAATCGCAGCCGTTCAAACTGTGGGCGAGCCTCCTGCCCCGGGTCGGCCACACCGGTAAGGCCTTCGATGCTCAGCCCGGGCATGTCGGCCAACTGCCTCAAGAGCTGCTCGGCCTGGGCCTCTTCTACGCCGGCCCGCCCCTGGTCGCCGCCAAGTTTGATCTGCATCAACAAGCGGCAAGGCGCGGCCGCTTCTCCCAGTGCGACAACAGCGCGTGACAAGGCCCGGCCGGCCGAAGCCGAGTCGATACCGTGCAGCAGGTAAAAAGCGTCGGCTGCCCGCTTGGCCTTGTTCGACTGCAAGCGTCCCACGAGATGCCAGCGAACGTCTTCGAGGCCTGCGATCTGCATACGTGGCAGGGCCTTCTGCAGGTAGTTCTCACCTAGGTCGAGCTGCCCCGCCCTGGCCGCCTCCAGCAGGGCTTCGTCGGGCTGGTTCTTGGTGACGACCACCAGGCGCGGCGGGCGGGCGGCACGGCCGGCACGGGCAGCCGCCGCGGCCAGACGCTCCCTGACCTCGGCGAGATTATCGGCTACCGCCACCGTCTCCCCCTCCTTGCTGCAGCGGCCGAACTCCCCGGCGCGCGAGCGGGGCCTCGAGCTGCGCCACGGGCAGGCCGATGACGTTGTCCACACAGCCCGCTACCGCAGCCACCAGCGAGCGTCCCAGCCCCTGCACCGCGTACCCACCAGCCTTGTCGTCGCTTTCGCCCATTGCTACGTAGCGCTCGGCCTCCAATCTCGAAAACTCCCTCATGCGCACCACCGAGCGCGTAAACCCGCAGGCGGGGGGCGCCAGGCCCGTACCGCCGCCGGCCGCCAGCAGTGCCCAGCCGGTGTAGACCAAGTGGTTGCGCCCCGCGAGCATGAGCAGGTAGTCAACCGCCTGGGCGCGGTCGATGGGTTTTCCCATCATCATTTTCTCGACCACCACCGTGGTGTCGGCGCCGAGGACTACTTCGCCCGCGTGGCGCCGACTCACTACCGCATCGGCCTTCTCCAGGGCCAGGCGGATAGTGGCGTGCAACGCTGACTCGCCCAGGCACTGAAGTTCTTCGACCCCGGCTACGTCAATATCGAAACTGTAACCCTCTCGATCGAGAATCTCGCGCCGCCTTGGCGAGGCAGACGCCAATACGAGGCGGCCGGTATTCATGGCCTGTATTCTTAAACCCGCTCTGGTAAAGTCAAAAAGGAGACCACGTGCTGATCAGAGCGAGAGCGTTTTCCGTCCTTCTTACAGCCACACTGCTGGCCCCGGCCGTTACTGCCTGCAGCGCCCTGGCGGCACCCGGAAAGTCCCTGCTCGGCAGATCCGACGCCACCCACGCCGCCCGGCTGGGATCTGCAGTGACGGCCCTGTCCGCCAGCGGGGCCGACGATCCGGCCCTGGCCCGGCGCACCCTGCTCACCCTGAAAAATGACTTCGCCCTGCTGGAGGACTACGTGCTCTACTTCCTGGCCCGCAGCCGCCTCGCCGCTCCCGGCTTGAGCGCCGAGGCGGCCGTCGATGAAAAAGCTGCAGCTGCCGGCGAACTCGAGAAGCTGCTGGCGCTGGCACCCGACTCGCCGGTGGCACCCGCCAGCGCAGCGCTGCTGGTTGGCCTGTCGGAAACAACAAACGCCCGCGTACTCGAGCTGGCCGAAAAGTACCGCGGCGGAACCACCCTCAATGCCGATTTTGCGGCTATCGCTGTGGCGGCCGCGCGCCGCCTGCAGGCCTCGGACCCCCCGCGTTCGCTCGAGCTGGCCAACCGCGCCAGGGCAAGAGATCCCGGCGGTCAATCGGGCAGGCCGGCCGCCGAGCTGGCAGCCAATCTGCGAAGCGACAACCCAAAACTGCTGCCGACCAGCGCCGAGCAGCTGGTGACCGAGACCCGGCTGCTGGGTGCCGAGGGCAGGCACAGCCAACGCGTGGCGATGCTGGACAAGCTGCTCAAGGACTTTCCGCGCCACCCATCCCGCACGACTTCGATTCTCGGCCGGGCCCGCTCGACCGCGGCCCTGAAAGATAAGCAGGCGGCTGCCTGGTGGCTATCGCAGAAATCTGCGAGCGAAAGCGACCCGGGCCGGTCAGCGCGACTGCTGTACGAGTCGGCCGTGTACAGCTGGAACGCGAACCAGTCGACGCTGGCCCTGCAACGTTTCGAAAAATTTCTGTCGCTGGAGTCGGGGCTGGACGAAGACCACAAGGCCCACTACGCCTCGGGCCGCATCCATGAGTCAGCCCGCCGCTACAACAGTGCGGCCGCCCACTATCGCTCGGCTGAAAAAAGCAGTGACCAGCACATCCGCAGCGAGTCGGCGTGGAGGGCCGGTTGGGCTTCGTACCGGGCGGGTAACTACCCTGGCGCGGCGTGGAAGTTCGGTCTCATCGTGCAGGCTACCAAGCCACCCGCCCGTGGATCGGGAGTCAGCAGGCCCTCCAGCTCGAGTGGACGCGAAGGTGCCCTGTACTGGAAAGCCCGCTCCATTGAACGCGCGGCGGGCAAGACCAGCAGCGAGGCCCTGGACGTGTACCGGCAGCTGCTGGCCGAGTTTCCCGACGGCTTTTATGCCTGGCTCGTCGAGCAACGGCTGCCGCTCAGGGCGCCCGCGGCCAAGGTCGAGAATCTTCCGCGCTCAACGGCCCCGCTTGACGCGCCTGCACGGCGCACGCTGGCGCGGGCGGAAGCGCTGAGAATCGCCGGCCTGGGCCACCACGGGGCCACCGAAACCGCTCGACTGACCAGCGGCCGCAGCAGCGAACAACTGCTGGCCCTTTTACCGCAGCTGGCCGCATCGGGTGCCTGGAACAGCAGCCTGCGCGTCTCACTTCAGCTCTATCGCAAGGGCCTGCTCAACGATGCCCAGCTGTATCCGTTTCTCTACCCCAGGGCCCACGCCGACATAGTGGGGCGCGAGGCCGGTCGCTGGAAGATCCGCCCCTCCCTGGTCTACGCACTGATGAAACAGGAAAGCGTTTTTGACGCGCACGCCACGTCGCCGGCCGCTGCCTATGGATTGATGCAACTGCTCTTGCCCACGGCCAGGCGGGTGGCCAAAACGACGGACCGGGCAGAGCCTTCGCGCGACGACCTCTTCGTGCCCGACGTCAACATCGCGCTGGGCACAGCCTACCTCGCTTCGCTCGCGCGGCGCTTCAACGATAACCCAGTCCTCATGCTCGCCGGTTACAACGCGGGCGAGAACGCGGCGCAACGCTGGCTCGACCGGTTGGACGGCCTCGACGAGGACGAGTTCATCGAAAGAATTTCTTACCGCGAGACCCGTGGCTACGTGAAAAAAGTTCTGCGCAACGCTCGCAATTTTGAGCGCGTGTATGGCTCCAGCGGCGACAGCGCTGCCGGAAAATAGAACAGCTCAGCCGCCGAGAGCAGCCAGCAGGCGGCGCGGAAGATCTCCAAAAGCGCCGTTGGACATACACAGCACCACGTCGCCCGCTTTGAGCTCGCCCGGCAGGCGGTCGAGTATGGCGTCGGGACCGTCGGCCTGCCAGGCCGGGGTACCAGTACTGTTCAGCTCCTCAACCACCGCCTCGGTGTCGAGTGCTTCGCCCTCGGCCAGGGTATCGTTCTCCTTGTGGAACACCTCGCTCAGAACGACTCGGTCGGCCAGGGCCAGGGCCTCGGTATAGCGAGCCTGGAAGACCGACCGGCGGCTGGTGTTGGAGCGCGGCTCGAACACCGCCCACACCCTGCGCCCGTTATACGCGTCGGCCATGGCAGCCAGGCTGCCGGCAACCGCTGTGGGGTGATGGGCAAAGTCATCGATCACGTCCACGCCCGCAGCGCTGCCCACCAGCTCCTGCCTCCTGGCGGCACCCCGGTACCCCGCCAGGGCCTCGCCCACGGCGGCGTCGGATATACCGAGCTGTCTCGAAAGCACGAACACCGCCAACGCGTTGAGCACATTGATGCTGCCGTGAAGCCGCAGCTGTAAGCGCGGGCCCAGCTCACCTTCAAGCGACGGGCGGAACGAGCTGCCGGCCGAACCGTGCTCGAGTTCTGTGGGCCTCCACTGGTTGTTGTCGCCGCAACCGTAACTGATCAAGCCCGGCCGCGGCGACGAACCAAGCAGGTCGAGCAGGTGGGGATAGTCGCCGCAAACCACCAGCGGGGCGCCTTCGGGCAGCAACTCGACCAGGCGCACAAACGAACTCTTGACGTGCTCCACGTCGCGGTAGATGTCGGCGTGGTCGAACTCAACGCTGGTGATTATGCTCGCCGCCGGCTGGTAGTGAACAAACTTGGGGCCCTTGTCGAAGTAGGCCGAGTCATACTCGTCGCCCTCGATGGCAAACCAGGCGCCCGCCCGGCCCGCCCGCGCCAAGCCTCCGAGGTCGCGCACCAGGCCACCCACCAGATAGCCGGGGTCCTCGCCGGCGACCTCGAGCACGCGCGCCAGCATGCCGGTAGTGGTCGTCTTGCCGTGAGTACCGGCCACCACCAGGCTACGCCGGTCGCGCAGGAAGTAGCGGGCCACCGCCTCGGGGAATGACAGGCGGGGCAGCCCCAGGCGCTCGACCTCGGCGGCCTCGGGGTTGCTGGCCGACACCGCGTTGCCGATAACTACCACGTCGGGCAGGGGGTCGAGATGGTCGGCCGAAAAACCTTCGAGTATCTCTATGCCGGCGTCGGCCAGCACCTGTCCCATGGGCGGATAGGAAGCCTTGTCCGAGCCGCTCACAGTGTAGCCCGACTGCTTGAGCATGACGGCCAGCGGCGCCATGCCGACGCCACATACAGCCACGAGATGTACGTGTTGTGATTTCCCTGCCACGACCCGTTCAGTCTGCACGCTTGCGTGACCGCTGTCGAGACAGCGAATCAACGCACTCGAACACTGCGTTGTGCACGGCCGGCCTGAGCGCGGCGATGCCGCGGTTGCCAGTGTGCGGATGAACGCGGTTGCTGAGCAGCACCACGTGCACCCCCCGGTCGCGGTCTATCCACAGCGAGCTGCCGGTGTAGCCCAGGTGCCCCAGCGCGCGCGCGCCGACCAAGCTGCCGGCCGTCGAGGCGCCTGGCGTGGGCGTGTCCCAGCCCGGCAGCCAGGTCGAGCCAGGCACCGACGGTTCGGCGTCGAGCAGGTGGCACAGCAGCCGGCCGTCGAGCAGCGTCGACTTGCCAGCCAGCGCGGCCTCGTGCTCAGCGGCCAGCAGGTGAATGTCCCGGGCCGAGGCAAACAAGCCCGCGTGCCCGGCCACCCCGCCCATAAGCCAGGCGTTCTCGTCCTGCACCTGTCCCTGCACCAGCCGCTGCCGCCACCCGCAGATTCCGCAGGGAGCTAACTCGGCGTCGTCCTGACCCCGGACGCCTGAGCCCGGACGACGAAAACCAGCGCCCGTACCAATCGGTTGCAGCAGCCTCGATGTGATGAACTCGTCGAGGCCCTCGCCGGTGATCTGCTCTACGATGTCACCCAGCAGTATGAAACCGAGATCGCTGTAGCGCGACTCGCTGCCGGGTTCGTACACCAGCGGCTGGCGGGCGACCTCGGCCACCAGGCGCCTGCGACGACGCTTGTCGAAGGTGAACGGCTGTGACCCGGCCGCCGCAAAATCCGGGGCCTTGAAGTACGGCACCCAGTCGGGCAAGCCCGAACTGTGGGTGAGCAGCTGGCCGACGGTGGCCGAAGCACCACCTGCTCCCGCACCGGCAAAGGGCCCCACGCCGCCAAAGCCTGGAAAAAAATCGGCCACCGACTGGCCCAGCAGCAAGCGCCCCTCTGCCATGAGCAACACAAGCGAGGCAAACGTCGCCAGGGGCTTGCTGAGAGAGGCCAAGTCAAAACATGTAACGGGTGTAACCACGCTGTCTGCGCCGGGGGTCTCGCCCAGTCCCAGGCGACCCCAGCCGCGCTGGTAAATTACGTCCTCCCCCCGGCCTACAAGCAGCACCACGCCCGGACTCACGCCCCGGCCCATGGCCTCTTCGACCAGCGACTCCAACCCGGCCCATACTTGTCCGCCCTTACTCACCTTGTTTAGCTCGTGGAATCGGCCTAACCCGACCTCGTGGCCGGGGACAGCACCGGCTCGAGCAGCTCGAGGCCTGGCGCGTCGGCGTCGAGCCTCACCCTGCATCCGAAAGGTAGAACCCCGTTGTCGCAGCCGTGCCCCGACTGCAGCCCCCAGGCCACCGGGCAGTCAATGCCAGCCAACGCCTCGAGAACTATGTCCCTGAGAATGTCGGGACCCTGGCCGTCATCGCAATCGGTCATGGGGCCAAGCACCAGGCCGGCTACGCGATCGAGTTTTCCGGCCTGTCGCAGATGGGTCATCATGCGATCGATGCGGTAGGGTTTCTCAGCGACGTCTTCGAGAAACAGTATGCGTGATTCGGTGTCTATTTCAGCGGGAGTCCCCAGGGTAGTGACCAGCACCGAAAGGCAGCCCCCGACCAGCAGGCCCTCCGCCACGCCACCGCGCCAGCACTGCTCGGCCTCGCCGGCAAACCAGCCGTCTTCGCCGAAGAGGAAACGCCTAAACGACTCCCTGGCAGCATCGCCGAGGCGCGGGAGATCGGCCGCAACCATGGGCGCGTGGTAGCAGGCCACGCCGGCTTCCTGCACCACGCGGTTGAGCAACAACGAAAGGTCGCTGAAACCGGTGAGCATTATGGGATTGGCAGCCACCAGCGCCGTGTCAAAACGGTCGAGCAGGCGAGCGCAGCCGAAGCCTCCGCGAACCGCCATCACGGCCCGGTAGTCGCTGTTGGAAAAAGCCTCGGTGAGGGCAGCGGCGCGCCGCTGGTCGGAGTCGGCCATGTAGCGAAGCCGCCCATCGACGTTCAGCGTGACCGGGTCCAGTCCCCAATCACGTAACAGCTGCACACCGGTTGCCAGGCGGCCGGGATCGCATACCCCGGCCGGGGCCACCAGGGCGACCCTGTCGCCTTCTGCCAGGGGGGCTGGTTTGACCATCATCTGTTTACCAGCCTACTGCCCTTGGCAGAGTTTTCAACAGGGCCGACGACAACAATCGCCCAACGATCGTTTATCTCTGGCGGTAACCCCCAGCCCCCGGTATTGTAGCTCCGGGATGAAGGACGCAGCATGAAAGACCGCAGCAAGCAGTCGATAGAGGATGTCGCCATGCAGGCCGCCCGCAAATTGCTCGACGAGGCCTCGCCAGCCATAAATGGCCCCCACGGCGTGGTGGCCAAGGCCGTTTCGGCAGCGATCTCGGCCAACTTTGCCGCCGAAGCCTCCATAGAGCTCGAAGCCGAACGAACCTTTGAAAAGCTGGGCAGCTCGACCTCCGGCATGGACCGCAGCACGCTGCTGCGGGGGCTCAAAGAACGCATCGCCCAGGCCAGGGACTTTGCCCTGTGAGCGGTGCCGGACGGGGAATGTCGGACCAGAGGGTCGAATCTATCGCGACGACCGCCCTAGGGGCCTTGAGAAATACTGCTGGCGTCAGCGTGGCGGACGAAGGCGCGGCGCTGCGCGTGCTGGCCTCGGTCATCATGGCCGCCTGGGCCCACGATCCCGAGCTCGACCGGGCCGTGAGGCAGCGCATCGAGTCACTCAGCCGACAGGTGCCAGAAGGTAGCAGCGAGTGGGACCTGCTCTACCGGCAGTACAGCGAAGAACTAGCCAAGCGACGTTAGGAACCCGGTCCTGAGCAACCGGCCCCGGAGCCAGCCTTCCCCGGTAAAAAAGCGCCCTTGAGGGGCTGGCTGGCGGTTTTTTTGCCAAATATCCTTGACACGCGGCTGCCCGCCATTAATGTTCGCAAGGTTTGGGCAACAAATGGCCCGTCTACTGGGCTACGAAGCGCCCGCGTTACTTTAGTTTTCAGACTCAATACTTGTCAGGCTCAGGAGGCAGACATACATCATGAAGATTCGTCCATTACAGGATCGCGTACTCGTACAGCGAATCGCCGAGGAAGAACTTTCCGCCGGCGGCATAATCATCCCGGATACAGCAAAGGAAAAGCCCCAGGAAGGCAAAGTGGTCGCCGTTGGCGGTGGCCGCGTCAACGATGACGGATCCGTGCGCAAGCCCGGCGTCAAAAAGGGTGACAGCATCCTTTTCGGCAAGTACTCCGGCAACGAGATCGACATAAACGGCATCGAGCACCTGATCATGCGCGAGGACGACATCCTCGGCGTGGTCGAAGGCTGAGCCGCGTATACCAACTGAACGCAACCCCGCGGTGGCCCGTAGTGCTACCAAGGAAAAAGAAAAACCCAGTCGGGTAAAACCCACTCGGAGGAGAGACCAGTAACATGGCCAAAATAGTTAGTTTCAGCCAGGAAGCCCGTGACAAGCTTCTCAAAGGCGTCAATACCCTTGCCGACGCCGTAACAGTAACCCTCGGCCCACGCGGTCGTAACGTGGTTCTCGAAAAGTCCTGGGGCGCTCCCAACGTGACCAAGGACGGCGTATCGGTAGCCAAGGAAATCGAGCTCGAAGACAAGATCGAGAACATGGGTGCCCAGATGGTGAAAGAGGTCGCCTCCAAGACCTCTGACGTTGCCGGTGACGGCACGACCACTGCGACCGTACTCGCCAGGGCGATCTTCACCGAAGGCTCGCGCATGGTGGCGGCAGGTCACGACCCGATGTCCATCAAGCGTGGCATCGACAAGGGAGTGATCGCGATAACGAGCAGCCTCGAGAAAATGTCGAAGGCCACCAAGGACCGCGCTGAGATTGCCCAGGTGGGCACTATTTCGGCCAACTCCGACAGCACCATCGGCGATATCATCGCCGAGGCCATGGACAAGGTCGGCAAGGAAGGCGTCATAACGGTCGAAGAAAACAAGGCCCTCGATACCAACCTCGAGGTCGTGGAGGGCATGCAGTTCGATCGCGGCTACCTCTCGCCTTACTTCGTGACTGACCCCGATCGCATGACCGCCACGCTCGAAGACGCGCTGATCCTCGTGCACGAGAAGAAAATCTCGAACATGAAGGACCTGCTCCCGGTACTCGAAACGATCGCCAAGTCGGGCAAGCCCTTCCTGCTGATCGCCGAGGACATCGAGGGCGAGGCCCTGGCCACGCTGGTGGTGAACAAGATCCGCGGAACCCTGAACTGCGTAGCCGTCAAGGCCCCGGGCTTCGGCGACCGCCGCAAGGAAATGCTCACCGACATAGCCGTGCTCACCGGCGGCAAGGTGATCTCAGAGGACCTCGGGCTCAAGCTTGAGAACGTGGGCCTCACCGATCTCGGCCGTGCCAAGCGCGTAGTGGTGGACAAGGACAACACCACCATCGTTGATGGCTCGGGTAAGAAGGCCGACATACAGGGCCGCATCGGCACCATCCGCAACCAGATCGAAGCCACTACTTCGGACTACGACCGTGAGAAGCTGCAGGAGCGGCTTGCCAAGATCGTGGGCGGAGTCGCGGTGATCAAGGTCGGTGCTGCTACCGAAATCGAGATGAAGGAAAAGAAGGCCCGCGTCGAAGACGCACTGCACGCCACCCGCGCTGCGGTGGAAGAGGGAATCGTTCCCGGCGGTGGCGTGGCCCTGGTACGTGCCGCGAGTGCACTGGCCAAGGTAGAGGCCAGCGACGAAGAAAGCGTCGGCCTCGACCTGCTCAAAAGAGCAGTCGAAGAGCCTACCCGTTGGATCGCCAGGAACGCCGGTGCCGAGCCTTCGATAGTCATCGATCGCATACGCAACGGTAAGGGTGCCCTGGGCTACAACGCGGCCGCCGACAAGTTCGAGGACTTGCTGAAGGCCGGCATCATCGACCCCACCAAGGTCGTCCGTACCGCCCTGCAGAACGCCGCTTCGGTGGCGGGACTGCTTCTCACCACCGAGGCCGCCGTGGCCGATAAGCCCGAAGAGAAGGGCGCCGGTGACGCAGCTGCTGCTGCTGCTGCCGGAATGGGTGGTATGGGCGGAATGGGCGGAGGCATGCCCGGCATGATGTAACCCCCCTGTTTTAAGGGGATAAATCCTTGGCCCCCCGTCGTCTTAACGGTCAGCGGGGGGCCTTTTGTTGACTACTGATCTCAGAAAATAGGCCGCAGCCCTTGAGAAGAGCCGTGAGGTCTAGTATTAACTGAGGGAATCTGACCGCGGGTGACCGTGGCGCACGGGAAACCCAGGAAACATATTAATGGCTGTTACGATTCGATTGACCAGACGCGGGACCAAAAAGCGACCCTTTTACAGAGTCGTGGCTGCAGACAAGCGAGCTCCACGGGACGGGAAGTACCTTGAAGTTCTGGGTACTTATAACCCGTTGTCAGATCCACCGGAGGTCAAACTTGAAGGGGAGAAAATCGAGCAATGGGTGAAGAAGGGAGCGATACCGTCACCGACAGTAGCCAAGCTGATGAAGAAAGCGGGCCTGCAGCGGACGAGCTCGACACTGTAGTAAAACAGGGCGAGGCTCTCAAGGAGCTCCTGGAGTTCCTGGCTGCCAACCTGGTTACCAAGCCGGAAGCCGTAGAGGTGACCCATTCGGTCAACGATGAGTCTTCCGTACTTGAGCTTCGTGTAGACAAGGGGGACCTCGGCCGCGTGATAGGCAAGCAGGGGCGCACAGCCAAGTCGTTGCGCACCATTCTCAACGCGGCCGCCTCGCGCGCAAACTGCCGCGCCGTTCTCGAGATCATCGAGGACTAGGGGCCTGCGGCGCAGGCTCCGGGTCAGATTTCAACCAAACAGCCATTTCCCGGCGAGTTTCTCGCCGGACGGATTCTGCGCGCGCACGGATTAAAAGGCGCGCTGCTGCTCAAGGCCGACGACTACATCATGGACGCCCTGCTGCCCGGCACCCGGGTGATACTGAGACGCGATGGAAACGAGCTGCTGTCGGCTGCCATCGATCAGCTCAAGCGCAGACACGATGACGCCCTGCTCAAGCTGGTCGGAATAGAAGACCGCAGCGCCGCCGAGCCGCTCGCGCGCAGCGATGCCTGGATACCCGAGGGCTGCCTGCCCGACGCGGAAGACGATGCTTACTACGAAAACGACATTCTGGGAGCGACGGTAGAAGACAGCGCCGGCTCGGTGCTGGGCCTGGTTACCGAGGTGATACAGACCGGGGCCAACGACGTATGGAAAGTCGAGGGTCCCGAAGTCACGGCCCTGATCCCCGTCGTAAAAACAGTAGTCACGAGCGTCGACAGCGAGGCCGGCCGGGTGGTGGTAAACCGGGAAGGCCTCGACTTCAGCCGCGGGGGAGGAGACAGCGCATGAGTCGCCCCGGGCCCGAGTTTCACGTCATCAGCCTGTTTCCGGAAATGTTTTCGGCGGCCTCGTTGTGCGGCGTTACCGGCAAGGCCGTCGAACGCGGACTGGTTGGGCTCACCGCGCACCAGCTGCGAGACTTTACCGGCGGCAGCATACACCCGGTCGACGACTCTCCCTACGGCGGTGGGCCAGGCATGCTGATGAAACCTGAACCCGTGTTTGCGGCCGTTGAACAGGTGAGCAGCACCGCGCCGCCGGGGGTGAGCGTGCTGCTCACCCCGCAGGGTCGGCGCTTCGGCCAGGAAGCCGCAGCCAGGCTGGCCGACGAGAAACGCGTGCTCTTGTTCTGTGGGCGCTACGAGGGAGTGGACGAGAGAATCCGCCCGCTGTTCGACGAGGAGTTGTCCATCGGCGACTACGTTCTGAGTGGTGGCGAGCTGGCGGCCCTGGTGATCATCGACGCCGTCACGCGCCTGGTACCCGGCGCGCTGGGCAGCGACGAATCCACGCGCCACGAATCCTTCAGTGACGGCCGCCTCGAATACCCGCAGTACACGCGCCCCGCTGTTTTCAGGGGAGAAGCTGTCCCCAACGTTCTGCTGTCAGGCAACCACGCCGAGATAGAACGCTGGCGACAGGAGCAGTCCGGACGACGAACACGGGCACGCCGTCCCGATCTCCTGGGTGGAGACCGCAGTGGCGACGGTGGCCGTGGCGAAGAGCCCGGGGACGACTGACTGTGTCCGATCTCTACGTGGCCCTGCTGCACCACCCGGTGTACGACCGCAATCACAACGTGGTGACCACTTCGGTTACCAACATCGACGTGCACGACATCGCGCGCAGTTGCCGGACATACCACGCCCACGCGTTTTTCGTCGTCACACCCGTGGATGCCCTGCGCGGGCTGGTGAGAAAAATTTCGCGCCACTGGCTGGATGGTCCTGGCAGCAGCTACAACGACAATCGCCGGCAGGCCATGGAGCTGGTGCGCCTGCAGCGCGACCTTGAGGGCGTGCTCATAGAGATCGAGCGCGAAACCGGTGAGCTGCCTACCCTGGTGGCCACCAGTGCCCGCCCCATGCCCCGCCAAACGGCGTGGAAACAAGCCGCCCGGCAGCTGGCCGACGACAGCCGTCCCTGGCTGCTCCTGCTGGGTACGGGCTGGGGGATGACCGATGAGCTGGTCGAGCGCTGCGAGCTCAGGCTGCCGCCTGTCGACGGCCCCGGCGACTATAATCACCTGTCGGTGCGGGCCGCAGCGGCGGTAATTCTTGACCGGCTACGCGGCACAGGGTAGAAAGGCGGGTTAGAAAGACCGAGGATTGCGCCAATGAACATCATAGACCAGATAGAAGCAGAGCAACTGCGAGAGCTACCGGCGTTTCGCCCGGGCGACACCCTGCGCGTGCACGCGCGCATCGTCGAGGGCGATAAAGAGCGGATCCAGGTGTTCGAAGGCGTCTGCATACGGCGGTCCCGCGGCGGCAGCGGCGCGTCGTTCACCGTGCGTAAGACCTCCTACGGCGTCGGCGTCGAAAGAACCTTTCCACTTCACTCCCCTCGCATCGACAAGGTGGAGATCAAGGCACGCGGCGTCGTCCGCCGCAGTCGCCTGTACTACCTGCGTGACCGCACCGGCAAGGCTGCGCGCATACGTTCACGCGACCAGCGCTAACGCCATTTTCCAGGAGCTGGCGCTATGCCAGCAAGCAGGCCACGCTGCGGTCATCGCCGCGTGGTAGCAGCCGTGGCACTTCCGTCGAGCAACGCGCTTCGGCAACCGGGCAACGCGGATGAAACGGACAGCCGCCTGGCGGGCTGACCGGACTGGGCACGTCACCCTTGAGCACCACCCGCTGCGTACGCGCTTTGGCGTCTACGCGGGGCACCGCGGACAACAACGCAGCCGTGTAAGGATGCAGCGGACGCTCGTAGATATCGCGAGCCGGTGCCGTTTCGACCACGCGCCCGAGATACATCACGGCCACGCGGTGGCTGAAATGCTCCACGACCCTCAGGTCGTGCGAGATAAACACGAAGGTCAAGCCAAACTCCTGCTGCAGCTCGGCCAGCAGGTTGAGTATCTGCGCCTGTATCGAAACATCCAGCGCCGACACCGGTTCGTCGGCCACCACCAGCTCGGGCTTCACGGCCAGCGCTCGCGCGATGCAGATGCGCTGCCGCTGCCCACCACTGAACTCGTGGGGATAGCGATCCCAGGCGTCGGCGCCCAGCCCCACCCTCTCCATCAGCTCCAGCACCTGCGTGCGCAGCTCGGCACCCGAGGCCAGCCCGTGGAACTCCATACCCTCGGCTATGATACGGCCCACCTTCATGCGCGGGTTGAGCGAAGCGTAGGGGTCCTGGAAGACGACCTGCATGCGACGCCTGAAAGGCCGCAGTTGCCCGCGCGACAAGCCGGTGAGTTGCTGGCCATCAAACTCCACGGTACCGGCCGTTGGCTCAAGTAACCTCAACAACAACCGTCCGAGGGTGGTCTTACCGCAGCCCGACTCGCCAACAATACCCAGGGTCTCGCCGCGCCACACGTCGAGGTCGACGCCGTCCACGGCACGCAGTTCGGCACGGCCAGCGCCGAACACACCGCCGCCGGTCTTGAACACCCTCACCAGACCTCGGGCCTTGAGCAACGGTTTGACTTCAGCCATGCCCGCCTCCGTTACTCGCCGGGACCGACGTTTCAAAACACGAGACCTCGTGCGCGCCGCCCTCCAGGCGGGGCTCCTCGCGCTCGCAGCGCTCGGTGGCCAGCAAGCAGCGGGTTCGAAAGTGGCAGCCCGATGGCAGCTCGGTGAGCCTCGGCACCATGCCGGCTATGGGCTGCAGCCGTTCACCGGTGGCCCCCAGCCGCGGCTGCGAAGCAATCAACCCACGCGTGTAAGGGTGCCGCGGACTGCCCAGCACCGAATCGGCCGGACCCTGCTCAACCACGCGACCGGCGTACATGACCAGGACCCTGTCGGCCCTCTCGGCCACAACGCCGAGATCGTGGGTTATCAGCAGCAGTGCCATTCCCAACCTTTGCTGAAGCTCGCTCAGCAGCTCGAGTATCTGCGCCTGTATAGTCACGTCGAGTGCGGTCGTGGGCTCATCGGCAATGAGCAGGCTCGGGTTACAGGAAAGCGCCATGGCGATCATCACCCGCTGCCGCATGCCGCCGCTGAGCTGGTGCGGGTAGTCCCTCGCGCGCGACTCGGCTTCGGGAATCTCGACCAGCTCGAGCATGCGTACGGCTTCGCGCTCGGCCTCGCGCTTGCCCAACCCCCGGTGCAATCGCAGGGCCTCGGCCACCTGGAAGCCTACGTTAAAAACCGGGTTGAGCGAGGTCATGGGCTCCTGGAAGATCATGGCAATTTCGTTACCACGTATGGCGCGCAGCCGGGGTTCGCTCATGTGCAGCAGGTCGGCGCCTTGAAACAGAACGCTGCCACTCTCTATGCGGCCGGGCGGCTCCGGTACCAGGCGCAGGATGGACAGGGCGGTGACGCTCTTACCGCAGCCCGACTCCCCTACAACTCCCAGGGTCTCGCCACGATCAATGCTGAAGCTCACGCCGTCGACGGCCCGCGCCACGCCGTCGGCGGTGTCGAATACCGTCACCAGGTCGCGTAACTCGAGTAATACCGCCACCTGCCTCAGCCCTCCTTGAGCCTCGGGTCGAGGACATCGCGTAGGCCCTCGCCCAGCAGGTTGTACGCGAGCACCGTCAGCAGGATGGCCACGCCAGGACAGACCGACAGCCACCAGGCCACCTCTATGGTGTTCTTGCCCTCGGTGAGGATGTTGCCCCAGCTTGGGTCGGGCGGCTGCACGCCTATGCCCAGGAAGCTGAGCGCGCTTTCGGTGAGGATGGCGCCGGCCACGCCCAGGATGAAGGCCACGAACACCGGCGCCATTGCGTTGGGCAACCCGTGTCTGAGCATGATGCGCAACGACGGCAGGCCCAGGGCCTCGGCCGCCAGCATGAACTCGCGGCTGCGCAGGGCCATGAACTCGGCCCTCACCAGCCGGCACACCCCCATCCACGAGGTAAGCCCGATGACGACCATGATGTTCCAGATGCTGGCGTCGAGAAAAGCGATCACCGCTAGTATGAGAAAAAAGGACGGGAAGCAGAGCATCACGTCCACGAAGCGCATGATGACGGCGTCGATCATGCCGCCGAAGTAACCGGCCGTAGAACCGAGCAGCACGCCGATCAGGCTGGCGATGCCGACGGCCACGAAGCCCACCATCAGCGAAACCCTCGCGCCGTAAATCATGCGACTGAGCACGTCGCGGCCTATGCCGTCGGTGCCCAGCAGGTGCGCGAACGACGGCGCTTCGAGTATCGCCTGGGTATTGACGGCACCGGGGTCGTAGGGCGAAATCACCGGCGCCAGCACCGCCACCGCAAACAGCAAGGCCACCATCACGCCCCCGGCCAGTGTGAGCCGGTTACTCGCTATGCGCGACAAGATGCTCATCTTCGCCTCAACCTCGGGTCAGCAATCGCGTAGGAAACATCGGCCAGCAGGTTGCCCAGCAGCGTGAGCACCGCACCGATGACCAGCACGCCCATAACCACCGTGTAGTCACGACCCATTACGCTGCTGTAAAAAAGCCTGCCCATTCCGGGGATGGCAAAAATGGTTTCAAAAATCACCGAGCCGCCGATGAGGCCCGGCACCGACAGGCCCAGCAGGGTGATGACCGGCAGCATAGCGTTGCGCAGCGCGTGCCGGTAAACCACCACGCGTTCGGAAAGTCCCTTGGCCCGCGCCGTGGTCACATAGTCCTGGCGAAAAACCTCGAGCATGCTCGAACGCATGTAGCGCGACATGCCCGCAAGGCTGGTGATAGCCGCGATCGACACCGGCAACACCAGGTGGCGCGCTCGGTCAAGCACCTTGCCCCACGGCCCCAGCAAGTTGTAGTCCAACGATTGCAGGCCCGACACCGGCAGCCACGCCAGCTCCACGCCAAACAGCATCATGCACAACAGCGCCAGCCAGAAAGTGGGCATGGCAAAACCCAGGAACACGAACACCGTGGCCGCGCGGTCGCTGCGCGAATAAGGATGGGTGGCCGAGTAAACGCCTATAGGAATTGCCGCGGCCATGACCAGGCACAGCGACATCAGGTTGAGCACCAGGGTCACGGGCAGGGCCTCTGCCACCTTGTCGATGACCGGCCGCGGATCGCGCGACAGCGAATTGCCGAAGTCGCCCACCACCACGCGCTTGAGCCACATCGCGTACTGCACGGGCAGCGGTTCGTCGAGCCCCCAGTGCTCGGCCAAGCGGTCACGCAGCTCGGGACTCGCGTCGGGATTCATGTCGGTGAGAAGATCCATCGGCGAACCAGGCGCCACGTGGATAACCATGAAAGAAATGAGCGTGATGCCGAGCAGCAGCGGTACGAGGCCGAGCAGTCGACGGGAGAGGTAGGCGATCACGCCGACTCAGCCCCCCGGACTCAGCGAGTGTTTTTGCAGGGCCGTGGGTACGTACCAGCGTTCGAAGTTATAGGCGATGCCGGCCGGCGCCGGCTCTATGCCGTAAAAGCGACGGTGGACGGCGGGCAGGCTCTCGGCAACGTAGAGAAACGTGTAGGGCTGCTGCTCGACGAGTATTTCCTGGAACCTGTCGTAGGCCTTCTTGCGCTCATGCCTATCGAAGCTGCGGCGCGCGCTGTCGAGCAGGTCGTCGACTTCCTGGTCGGCAAACGACACGAAATTAAACTCCTTCTCGGAGGTCTTCGACGAGTGCCAGATATCGTACTGGTCGGGATCCAGGCCCAGCGACCAACCCAGTACCACCGCGTCGAACGCGCGCTTGTCGACAAAGTCGTTGATGAACGCCGACCACTCTATGACCCGGACCTCGGCCTTGACGCCTATCTCCTTGAAGCGCCGCTGTATGATAGTGGCGGTCTTCAAGCGCAGGTCGTTGCCCTGGTTGGTGAGAATCTTGAACTCGAACTCCTTGCCCTCGCGGTCGAGCACACCGTTATCATCGCTGTCGCTCCAACCGGCCTCGGCCAGAAGTTGCCGCGATCGGGCGGGGTCGAAAGCGAGGTCCTCGATGCTGTCATTGTGCCAGAAAGTGCCGGGCTTGTACGGCACCCGCGCCGGTGCGCCCAGCCCGAGCAGTACCGCGTCAACGATTTCCTGCTTGTTTATCGCGTGGCTCAAAGCCCGCCGCACGCGTTGGTCCTTGAACAGATCGTTGCGAAGGTTGTAGCCAAGATAGGTGTAGCTGTTGGCGAGGTACTTGTAGCGGGCAAAGTTATTCTTGAAGGCGTCGCTTGAGGTCTGGCGGCTGTACTGCAACGGGGTGAGCCCCATCATGTCGAGGCCGCCCGTCTTTAGCTCAAGAAACTGGGTTTGCTGGTCGGGTATGATGCGGTAGACCACGCGCTCCACGTAAGCGCGACCACGGTAGTAGTCGGGGTTGGCCTGCAGCGAAATATCGGTGCCGGCGGTCCAGCTCTCCAGCGTGTACCGGCCCAGCCCAACCGGGTGGCGGGCAAAGTCGGTGGCCGAGTTTATGTCGCGCCCCTCGAGCAGGTGGCGCGGCAAGACCACGAGGTTGTTCCAACTGGCCAGCGCCGGGGCGAAGGGTTTGTCGTAAGTGACCTTGAACGTAAAGTCGTCGATGACCTCAAAGACCGAAACCTGCCGGTAGTCCTCCGCGTAGGCCGTCAGGGTCGTGGGGTCGGTGATGGTCTTGAAACCATACTCTATGTCGCGGGCCGTAAACGGCTCGCCGTCTTGCCAGCGCACGTCCTCGCGCAGGTGAAAGAGAATCTCCAACCCGTCTTCGCTCACCTCCCAGCTGCTCGCGAGCCTGGGCTCGAGCTGGTCCTGGTTGCGGTCGTAAGTGAGCAAGGGGTCGAACACCAGAGATGCCACCGAGTGCGACGAGCTGTCGCCGGCGAGCATGGGAATAAGATTGGAGGCGTCGCCGATGCTGCCCTCGAGTATGGCGCCACCCGTGGCGGGCGAAAGATCGATGTCAGCCGCCGGGCCAGCGTCGTTGCTGCCGGGACCGGACTTGCAGCCCGCCAGGGCCAGCAAAGCCACCGCCAGTATCAGACCCTGGACCCTGTGGCCCGACACTGGCCTCGTCTTGTTTATTTGCAGACGCAACATCAGACCTCCACTACTTTTACCCCCGGGCCGGGCTCAAGCCGAAACAACTCGCCACCCATGTCCAGGTTTCGCCAGATTCTCGAATATACCAGCCGTATCCTACCACCGTCGGAAAGCTCCAACTGCAACTCGTGCGGCAAGCGCGCGCCGTCGGTTTTCTTCCAATCCTTGAACTGCGCGCGCCACGAAACCTGCCCGCTTGAGCCGTAGCGCCGGGCCTCCACGACATCACTCGCCCGCGCGCGCAGCGTGGCCGACCAGCGGTCTGTGCCGTCGGAAGCCGACGAGACCGTGCAGCCGTCGTCCGACGACCAGGCCCTGGCAAGGACATCCCCGGCAGTGGCCGGTGGAAGGCCGCGCAGCAGGTAGATCATGTCGTTAAGCGGCAGGTCGAGATCGGTCATGCTCGCGAGGCTCTCGCGGCCCGCCGTTCCCAGGTAAAGCACTCCTTCACCACGATCCCAGGCGGCGACGCGGCCGCCCTCCACCGTGACCGACCAGGCCGGGCCGAAGGCCGTCATCACGTCAATGCGCAACCGCTCAGCACCGTCCACGCTCACCATCCACGACAGCTTGCGGTTACCCTGCGGCCCGTTGTACTCGAAGCGGGCCTGCCCCCTGAAGGTGGCCACGGACTGCTCGCGATCAACGAACGCCGCCTGCAGGTCGGCCTGGCTTGTGCAGCGGGCGAGTTCCACGGCGCTATTGCCCAGCGTGGAGCACGCGCCGACCGTCAAAGCGACGGCAGCAAACATCACCACGCACGGGATCGCCGGCGGCTGCCTCTCCACTACAGCTCCGGCGGGGTAGCGGACAGCTGTTTCTCCAGGTCGCTGAGCTTGCCCTTCACCCGCTCAATCAGGTCGTGATCCTTGCCGCGGGCCTCGCTGTCGCGGTAAGCCCGCCGGGCTTCGGCCATCCGCCCCACCTTGACGTAAGCGTCGGCGAGGTGCTCACGCACCACCGCGTCGTGGCCTATAAGCTCCATCGCGCGCTCAAGCTCCACCACGGCCGACTCGTAGTCTCCTTTCTGGTAGTAGACCCAACCCAGGCTGTCGAGGATAGCGCCATCGTTGGGGTAGACCACCAACGCGCGGCGTATCAGGTCCTCGGCCTCGTCGAGGTTCTCACCGCGGTCGGCAAAAGTGTATCCGAGGTGGTTGAGCGCCATCCCATTTTCAGGGTTGAGCTCGAGTACCTGCCTGAGCAATTGGTTCGCCTCCTCATCTCGCCCCATTTCATCGTTAACCAGTGCCAGCAGGTAGAGGTAGGAATCGTTTCCGGGGAAGGCGTCCACCAGCATCCGGCCCGCCTTGAGGGCGCGCTGGAAGTCACGCGAGCCCGAGTAGAGCGTGACCAGGAAGCGTAACGCGTCGACATTGTCGCTGTCCACTTTCACCACCGCGTCGAGCACCTCTATGGCGTCGGCAATCCGTTCGGCTGCCACCAGCACATGGGCGAGGTCCATGCTGCCCTGCGCAAAGTGCGCCGAGTCGGTGGGTATGCGCCGCAACTGGCGCTCTGCCTCCCTGGTGTCACCCTCCTGCAGGTAGGTGTTGGCCAGGTAGTAGCGCACCCTGCCATCGTCGGGCCGGGCGGCCAGCGCCAACTCGAACTCTGTACGCGCCCTGTCGTAGTCACCCCGCCGCAGGCTTATCAAGCCTATCTTCACCTGCGTGTCGACGGGGTCGACCTCGCGCGGCATCAGGTCCTCGTACTGCCGCAGGGCTTCGTCCAGTTGTCCCTGGCTTACGTACAACTTGCCGAGCTCCCTGCGCGCGGCCAGCAGGTCAGGGTTGAAGTCGAGCGCACGCTGGTAAGATTCGATGGCTTGCTCGGTCAGTTCCAGGCGCGTGTAGACGTAGCCCATCTCGAGGTAGACCTGGTCGGACACCGGGCCCAGCTCGGTGGCCCTGCGGTACGATACACTCGCGCGCTCGAAGTCGCCCGACAAAGCGTAGGAACGACCGAGATAGGAAATGGCGATGGCCGAGTCGGGATCATAAAAGGTCGCCTTCTCAAGCACGGCAACGGCCTCTTCGTAGTCGCCGGTACGGTTGTAGAGCGCGCCCAGCTGCACGAGCAGTTCCACGTTGTCGGGATGTTCGACCAGCAGCAGCACGTGCTGCTCTATGGCCGCTTCGTAGCGGGCCAATGACACCAGCAGGTCGGCCACCAGGACCTGGTTCTTAAAATCATCGGGGTCGATGTCGGCCAGCAAGCGCGCCTGGGCAAGGGCCATGTCGAGTTGGCCGGAGCGTATGTAGAGGTGCAGCAGGCGCTCGCGAAGCAAGGGTTCGTCGGGGTCCAGCGAAACCGCGAGCTGCATCTCGCGGGTGGCGCGCTGGTTGTCGCCTTCATCGGCTGCCACCAGCGAGACCAGGAAATGCCCGCGTGCCTGGTCGGCAGCGCTCATTTCCATGTCGGCATAGGTCTGGGGCATGTCCGACAGGCCGCGGCCGTTCAGCCGCGCAGCGCCGGGAGCGCAGCCCTGCACAAACGCCGCCACGAGCAGGCAGGCGATGCCCGGGCTGGTCATCTTAGAGGGCAGAACCACGACCCCCCAAGGCTACCACGACCTTTGAGCGTTGAACACAGGTGTCGGGTCAGTGTGCAGGCCCGTCGCGACTTGCCCGCCGGGCACGCACAGGCTAACCGTGGGGAGAGGCACACGCGGTGATCATCAACTGGCTGTTCGTAATTTTTCCTGCCGAGATGCGCAGGGCCTGGAGACTGGTGCGTCGCGATCTCGCGTTGTGGCTGGGGCTGGCCGCCCTGCTGGCCGTGCTCGCCGCCGCCGGCCCGGTCGACGGCAGCGCCGGGGGCCTGTCGGCCCTGCTCACCGTTCCGATCGCCCTGCTGATGATGTTCTTGCCGGTAGTGCTGTTTCACGCCGCCCACCTGGGCGTTACCGTGGGCTGGCGCGAGGTGCTGGCGCTGTTCGCCGAACGCGGGCTGGGCCTGCTGCTCTTCGGTATGCTGGCGGCCCTGCTCTGCGCCGCCGCTGCCACGGTGGCCGTGGCCGGTGCCATGCTGGCCACCCGCGGCAGCCAGCTGATGCCCGCCGTGTCGGCGGCAGTGGGCATAATTGTGTACCTGTCTCTGTTCGTGCGCTTCTGCCTGCTGCCCTTCGTGGTCGTACTGCAGCGGCGCGAAGACCTCGGCGCTTTGCTCAGCGGTGTGCGCCCGGCGCTCAAGCGCATGGTGCCGTGGCTGTGGCCGCTGTTTGCCAGCAGCCAACTCACCGCTGCCTGTCGCTGGCGACTGACGCCCTACGTATTCCTGATCAACCTGGGCCCGGCCGGCGCGCTCGTGGTACCGCCCGAGATGCAGTTGCCCTTCGTGGTGGTCTGGCAAATGGTGATGCTGGTCATGCAGGGCGTACTCTTCGATTACTTTCTCGCGACCAGCGACGCTGCCGGTGTAGCAGCCGACAACAGGCCGCTCGTACCCGCGGAAGAAAGCTGAAGCTCAGTCGCGGTCGTCAGCGTGGTCGTCGTCGCCGTGATCGCAATCGGCCAGCGAACCTATCCACACCTCGCCGCCCTCAAAGGTTTCTTTCTTCCATATCGGCGCCACGTGCTTGAGCTGGTCGATGGCGTAGCGACAGGCCTCGAAGGCCTCGACCCGGTGCGGAGTTGAGACCGCTATTACGACGCTGGCCTCACCTATCTCGACTTTGCCGTTGCGGTGCACCATGGCCACCGCGGATCCCGGCCAGCGAGAGCGTATGTCATCGGCGATGCCCGTTAGCTGCTCGACCGCCATTTCGGCGTAGACTTCGTACTCCAGACTGATAACACGGCGCCCCCGGTTGCTGTCCCTGGTGGTGCCCATGAATGTCACCACGGCGCCCGCGCCCGGTCCCCCGACGGCGGCCTCGACGGCCGCCACGTCGATGATCGTGTCGGTTATTTCTATCATCCTGTTTCCCTGTCGCCGGGTTCCTTGTGGCCAGGCTCCTCGCGGCCACAGCCACCGCTCACCGGCGGAATAATGGCGGCCTCGTCACCGTCAGCCAACTTGTGCCCGTCGTCCACGTACTCGCGGTTGACCGCAACCCTCAAGCTGGCGACGCCGGCCTCGTTGAGCCCGCGCTTGTGCGACAGTTCAGCCAACAGCTCTGCCACCGTGCTGTCGGCGGCCAGCTGGAGCTGCTCGTCGTGCAGGCCGAGGCGCTCGCGCACGATTCCGAAGTACAGCACCCGGATATTTATGGCGCTCATCGTTATTCTGCCGCCGGTCTTACCAGCGCGACCAGGTGCCCCAGCTCGGGCACGAGCAGTTTCTCAGCCGCCAGCCGGCAGGCTGCCGTAGAGCCGGGCAGAGAGAACAACAGCACGTCGCCCGCCACGCCAGCCACGGCGCGCGAAAGCATCGCCGCGGCGCCTATCTCCTCGTAGCTGAGCGAGCGAAAAAGCTCGCCGAAACCGTCGAGCCTCTTGTCGAGTAGCGAGTCCACCACCTCAAAGGTGCCGTCCCGCGGGGCCAGGCCGGTGCCACCGGTGAGGATCACTGCATCCGCGTCGCCCGCCGCCATCAGCCCCTTGAGCAGGGAACACACGAGATCGGGTTCGTCGGCCACGAGCTCGCGGGAGGCCACCCGGTGGCCCGCCTGCTCGAGTCGCGCCTGCAGTTCGTCGCCCGACGAATCGTTTTCGGCCGTGCGCGTGTCTGAAACCGTGACGACCACGCAGGCTACCACGCGCTGCCCGTCCTTTCTGTGCTCGTGAACGCTCAAGCCCCTCATTGTCCACGGTTGCAGCACAAGACCAAGCGTAACCCCGGGGGCGATCGCGCAGCAACGGCGCGAGACATGACGCCTCGCTATACGCCGCCTCGTTTCCCGCGGACCCGGGTGCCCGCTATAAGAAGCAAATGCAGTCGACAGCCGACAAGCAGGACGCCGGTCTCTCGACCGTAGCCGAGGCCTCGCGGCGACGTGGGTTCTACCTGGAAACCTATGGATGCCAGATGAACCTGGCCGACAGCGAGCTGATACAGGGTGTGCTTGAGAAGGCCGGCTACCGGCCGGTGGCCGACCCGCTGGACGCAGGTGTCGTGCTGCTCAACACCTGCGCCATACGCGAGCACGCCGAGCAGCGCGTGGCCCAGCGCGTGCGCGCGCTCATATCGGCCAGCCGCAACTCTCGCGTGCGCATAGGATTGGCGGGCTGCATGGCGCAGCACCACCGCGAAAAACTGCTCGCCGCCATCCCCGGCCTCGACTTCGTGGTGGGCCCGGACGGCTACCGCGGACTGGGCGAACTTCTCAACGCCGAGGGTAGCTTTGCCCAACTCCGGCTTGACCGTGACGAGACCTACGCTGACATAAGCCCCGTGCGTGGCGAGGGCACGCGGGCGTGGCTGACCATCATGCGCGGCTGCAACCGCTTCTGTACCTTCTGCGTGGTGCCATACGTGCGCGGTCGCGAACGCAGCCTGCCCGCCCCGGTGCTGCTCAACGAGCTGCGCAGCATCGCCGAGCAGGGCTACAAGGAAGTCGTACTGCTCGGGCAGACAGTGAACGCCTACGACCACGACGGGGTCGACTTTGCCGCGCTGCTGAGGATGGCCTCGTCGGTAGACGGTATCGAGCGGGTGCGCTTTACCTCGCCTCACCCAGCCGACATGAGCGCGCGCGACATCGAGGCCATGGCCGACTGCGACAAGGTGATGCCGCAACTGCACCTGCCCCTGCAGAGCGGGTCCGACAGCGTGCTCAAGGCCATGGACAGGGGCCACGACATGGAGCAATACATGCGCCTGGTTGAACAGGTGCGCGCGTCAGTGGACGACGTCGCCCTGTCGACCGACATCATCGTGGGATTCCCGGGCGAGAGCGAGAGCGACTTCGAAGCCACCTCGGCGGTGATGGACGAAGTCGGTTTTGACCACGCCTACATGTTCAAGTACTCCCGACGCGAGCGCACGCGGGCCGAGGACATCGAAGAGACCGTGAGCGAAGAAGAAAAGTCCGCGCGGCTGAGCCGGCTGATCGACGAGCAGCAGGAGCGCGCGCGGTCCATAAACGAGCGAATGCTGGGGCAGCTGACGCAGGTGCTGGCCGAGTCACCCGCGAAGAAGCAGGCCGGTTGGCTGGCGGGAAAGAACCCCCAGTACAAGACGGTGGTATTCGACCCGCACGGGGCCGCGGTCGGTGAGCTGGTGAACGTGAAGATAGAAGCGACGGGCCCGCAGACCCTGCGCGGCGAGCGCGTCGTTTAGAGAACTGCCGCTGCGATAAAATCGCCAACGCGCGTGGCAAACCACTGGGGGTCCTCGATGTAGATGCCGTGGCCACGGCCTTCAACGATCTCCAGTTCACTCCCGGCTATCGTGCGGCTGAGTATCACCGACCCGCCGGCACCCAGGAAATCCTTGTCGCCTACGATTATCAGCGTCGGTATCTCGACCGCACGCAGGGCCTCGGTCAACGGCCGGTCGTTGATGCTCGCCATCGCACGCGCCATCTGCCCCAGGCCGGTACCGTCGGGCACGGGGCCAGAGCCCTTCTTCATGCCCATGGCCTTCATCGCCGACTCGCCACCCTCGGTGACCGCCTTTTCTGCCGTAGAGCGGTACCAGGCGGCCGTGCGCTCGTTGCACTCGCTGGCCGTGCCCACCAGCACCAGGCTGTCCACACGCTCGGAAATCTCAACGGCTGACTGCATGGCCACCACGCCGCCGGCCGAGTGGCCCACCAGCGACACAGACGCGAGGTCGAGCGCGTCGAGAAGGCCCGCCAGGTCGGCCACGAGGTCAGAACGGGTACAGGGTGCAGGGTCGGGCGAAGAATCGCCGTGCGACCTCATGTCGAAACGAACGGTACGAAAGCGCTGGCTGAGAAGCCCGGCCTGCTCGGCCCACACCGAGCCCGAGGCAGCCAGGCCGTGGACAAAGACCACTGCCGGAGCATCGGCGGGTCCTTCGATTTCGCAGGAGATCTGCCTGCCGTTGGCCGTTACGAGCATCTGTTCAGACTGCCAACAGCCCGGCGCGGCCAATACCCTGCGGGCTCACCCGCGGGCATTCGGAAGCCCGGATCAGAATACCAGGAAAGCGTTCAGGCTGGGTATGAAGGTGGCCTGTGTATCGTCACCGCCGAGATCCACCAGCAGCGGGACCTTCAGGGTAAGGCCGCTGCTGTCGCCCAGGCGCAACCTCACGCCACCGCCGAGATAGCCTACCTCGGTAGTGCCGTCGCCCAGGCCCGAGCCCCGGCCGGCACCAGCCGACAGGAACACGCGGGTGCGCGCGTCGGTCTCGCTGTTGGAGTAAAACCTCAAGCCGGCGGTATAGAGTTCGGCGGTACGGTAGTCCGAAGTCGCGCTGTCCTTCGCCTCGATGCGCGTGGCTGTCAGCTCAAGAGCCAACCTGTCGCTGAGGCCTGCCACCAGGCCGGCACGTCCCAGCCAGCCCGCGTCCAGGTCTGACCCGTCCTCCAGGCTGGTAAAAAGGCCGACGCCGAGCTCGGCTTCCATGTTGGCGGCCTCGGCGCTCGGCGCCAGGGCGAACAAGCTCCCAGCGGTCAACAGGGCCACTATTACTCTCGGAAAAAGTACTCTCGAAAAAGATCGCTTCGTCATGCTTACTCCCCTCTGAACGAACAGTCCGAGCAGGCCCGGACTAGATGCCGTCAACTAATACCGGAAGCCGGTCCAAGGCAAGGCTACAGAACCGACTTCCAGGGCCCTTTGGCGGCGGCTTCCTTCAGTCTAGCTGCAGGTAGCTGCCCTCGGCCTCCGACCAGGCAAATACAGCCTCGGCCCCGGGCTTGCCCTCCTGCACGGGGATCACGACCTGCAGGGCCTCTGGGTAGGAGGGTTCGCCGAAGGGGGTGGCCTGGGCCACATCTTCCTCGGAAAAATAAGCCTCGTGGTCCGGGTGAGAGTGGTAAAAGGCCACCAGCCGCCAACCGGGCCCATCGGCTTTTTCCAGCGCCTGGCGCAGCTCGCCAGCGTCCCCCACGTAGGCCGTCCGGGCCGTTCGGGGGTAAGCCACGGGGTCAACACGGTGCATTTCGTCCTGCACGTTGCGAATCGGCACCACCTCAAGAGCCCCCTCGGGCGAGGCCAGTACCAGCCCACAGCACTCGTCTGGGTAGCTTCGGGCGGCGTGATCCTTCATGGCCAGCAGCCCTTCGGGCTCCAACCGGGTCACCATCGCGCCCCGTTCCCGAGTTGGCCACGTTGACGGATTTGTCGGCATTCCATATAACTTGCGAGTTTACATCTTCCGCAGGGGCACACTAATGACGAGCGACACCAACGCATCCACAAAAATTGAACTCTTTCTCAAGCCCAAGGCTGTCTCATCGAGAAAGCTGGCGCGCGACGCCGAGGGCCGCCTGCTGCTGGCAGAGGAAAGCGCCATTGACCGCGATCGGACCCGCAACGCCGGCATCACCATAGCCGAACTCGGCCGCCGCGTGCGCGTATTCAACTCGGATATGACCAAGCAGATGGCCTCTTACCTCGTGCCCGCCGAGCTCACAGAGTTCTCCGATGGTGCAGCCGATCTCTCGGGCGTGACCAAGACGCAGATCGGCCGCCTGCTATGGCTCGACGGCCTCTACATCCGCCACAACCCCGGCCTACGCGAAGTCGGCATCAACGACCGCGGCGATGTGATCCTGCGCCTTGACCTCGAGACAGCCGAGGACCCGACCATTGGTCCGCTGATGAGCTCTTACAACACCACCCAGTCAACGCTCTCCTCGCGCCTGGTTGCGCGCATAGACAAGAAGAGCCACGACCGCGACGTGAAAGAAGCGCGAGCCTGGCTCGAGGCCATGAACGTGCTGACCGGCGGCAAGACCCTGCGCGCCCGTTTCTTCAGCGGTGGCGTGCAGGCCGAGCATCGTGGCAACGTGCCGCAGCTCTACCGCACCACGCAGGTAAACTTTTTCCAGCTCAACGACCCAGTCAACCTCGAACTCGCCGGGGTACTCGAGCAGCGCTTCGAGGCCATGGATCGCCCGGTGCCCATAGTGCGCACGATCTCCGTGGTAGGCATTCCGCCCAACGAGCGCGCCTACAAGGAATTCGTCAGCCAGCTCAAGGATAAGGACGAGAACCCCATCAAGCTGGGACTGCCGACGAGGCTGCGAGACTCGCAGTTCTTCGACACCTCGACCAAATCGATTGCCCCCTCGTGCTTTTTCTACGCCTGCAAGCTCGACGACATAGGTGATTCGGTGGTCATAATTGCCATAAACACTGATTACCACGGCGAAATTAAATCCCGTGGCATTCACTCCGGCACCACCGCGGTGATGTCGGTGGCAGAGGTCATCGGCGCCCACGCGTCAAGCGCAATACTGTCGAGCAACGGCAACTGCACGGTGTTCATGGGTGGCGACGGCTCGGGCAAAACCCGAGCAGCCACCTTCTGGGCAGAACGCAACATCGACACCCGGCGCAACGAGCTCAAGCGTCGCTACACCCTGACCTCGGACGAAACCAAGGCCACCGACACAATGAAGAGCGTGGGCTACCTGGCCCAGGACGACTGGATCAACCTCGTGCCGGCCGGCCAGAACAAAGACGGCAGCGGCAACTGGGACACCTGGCCAACCGAAAGGTTCTTCTACCTTCGCACGCGTGGCCTGCTGAGCCGCAACCTGGTGCTGTCTGAAAACGAAGCCGTAATCGAAAACCCCATGGCCGACTACGGCGCCGACGGACACCGAGAAGTGTTGGGCCAGTGCACCCACGATTACCCGCACGAGCGTCTCTTCTACGACCCCGACTGGGATATTTTTTACTGCGACCGCGACGTCCATAAGCTCGGCCTCATAATGCTGCTCGAGGACGACCCCGACCTCGACTTCGTGATCCGCAGGCTCAGGCCCACCCAGGCTCTCGACTTCATAATGAAAGGCCGCGCGGCGGACGGCAGTTTTCAACCCTTCTATAACGACAGCTCCGACGTCTCCTCGCTGCTCATCGGCCAGGGCGTGACCGGCGACCGCCTGCTCGACGCGCTTAAGGCGGCGCGCAGGGGCGACGTGGCGGCGCTGATGAATGGTGACGAAGCGCTGGGAGCCTTCATCCTCGACAGAATCGAGCGCATGGTACTGCTCTACAAGCACCTGCTCTCCGACGTGCCGGTGTACGTTCTCAACGCGGCCGAGGCGGGGCCCGACCTGCTGCAGGACATGGCTTGGTACTGCTCGGAAAACCCTGATTCTCTCAAGCCCGGCCGCGAGAAAACTGTTGTCCAGGCGGTGAGCCTGATGGAAAAAGAGTTTGGCGTGACCTACGACGACAACGGGCTCTGGAGCCACCTCGGTAAATAATCCGGGGCTACGTCAGTGCGGCGGGGATCGCGCAGCGAAGTGTCAAGCCTCGTGCTCGCTTCCCCTGAGCGCCGGCATGCCGGAATCATCGGCGAGAAACACCAGCCCGCCCACCGCCGACGAGGCCAGCAGCACGATCAGCCACAACAGCCCCAGCGCTATGCCCAGCTCGGGCGAAACCCCGGCGTGAACAATAAACCACACGTACCCGCCCTCCCTTATTCCCAAGCCAGCCAAGCTCACCGGCAGGGCTGACAGTATCGTCACCAGTGGGTGGAAGACGAAGTAATAAGCCAGCGGCAGGTTCAGGCCCAGGCCGGTGCCCAGCATGTAAAGCGTAAGTACCTGCAGGCTGTGAAAGGCCAGCGACACCCATGCCGCCTTCAACAACAGCCCACGGTCGAACCAGAACGGGGCGAGATCGTCTTCGAGCAAGCGCCGTATTCGATTCGTGTCGCCCAGCAAGCGTCGCGCGATCATGGGAATGAGCCACCAGCCCACCAGCATGGCCAGGCCCAGGGCCCAGGTGAGCCAGACCAACCACGGCGGCAAACTGAAGCGGCCCCACACGCCGATGGCCACCACCGCCACCACCACCAGCATGGCCAGTCCTGACAGGCGGTCGAACAACACCGTGTTGAGGGCCACCGCGCGCCGGCCGTCGGTACGGCCAAGATAGAGGGCGCGCACAACGTCACCGCCCAGGGTGCTTGGGCCGAACAGGTTGAAGAACATGCCGATAAAGTAAAAACGGGTAACGGAGACCAGCCCGGCGTGAAAACCCACGCGTTCTGATATGACGCGCCAGCGCCAGGCAGTCATTAACTGGCCGGACAGGTAGAGCAGTACCGCTCCGATCACGACCAGCGGGTCGACCTGCAGGAGCGCAGCCACCAGCAAGCTGGGATCACCCACCTGTCGATAGACCAGGTAGCCAGCCAGCAGCGATACGGCCAACTTGAGCGGTGTTCCCCAGCCCATTTTGCCGCCCATCGTACTGTCCCCGAAAACGCTCATCCCCCTATCTGGATACCAGCCAGCGGCCCTGTCCTCAATACCCCCGCTGATGACCGGGCCTAAATATTTCCTGGACACCTTGACAGGCGAGGCCTGCAACGGAAGAATAACGCGTTACAAAAAGCTCCAAGGAGGATGCACCCCAATGGGATCGAAGGCACGTTACGCCTCAGCCATCGTTGCGATCCTTGCCCTTTACGTGGCTTCCTGCGTTGACCCGCAGGAAGTTACCGACATAAAGGCCAAGGTCGACGAGGTACAGGCACAACAAAAAGACATGATAGGAAAACTGGCAGGCTTGGCGGCCGGTCAGAAAACAATACTGGCCAAAGGGCCGGCCGCTGCTGCGCGACCGTCCAAGCCCAAGGACGACCCGAACAAGGTCTACCCGGTAAAGAAGGGCAACTCGTTCTGGAAAGGCGCCGCGAACCCGACCGTTACGGTGGTCGAGTTCTCGGACTTTCAATGACCATTCTGTGCACAAACCACCAGTTTGGTGGATCAGGTAGTCAAGGAATTCCCCAACGACGTACAGTTTGTCTTCAAGAACTACCCCCTGCCGTTTCATAAGCAGGCCATGCCTGCCGCGAAGGCTGCTGTTGCAGCCGGCAACCAGGGCAAGTTCTGGGAGATGCACGACAAGATCTTCGAAAACTACCGGGCCCTGAGCGCGGAGTTCTTCGTCAAGGCCGCCGGCGAGATCGAGGGTTTGGACGTTGAGAAGTTCAAGACTGACATGGACTCGCCCAAGACCCAGGCGCTGATAGTCGAAGAGATGAAAGAGGCGGGCACCGTCGGTGTACGGGGTACCCCCACTTTCTTCATCAACGGCAAGAAGCCCACGGGCCGTTCCTTTGAACAGTGGAAGACCATCATCAGCGCGGAAATCAAGAAGAAGGGCTGACCTGGTATCTGCCAGGAAGCCCGCTGCGAAAGTGGCAAGGCCGGTTCCCCCACGGGAGCCGGCCTTTTTTTTGACCACGTTTCGCACCACGACCTTCCGTGCCGGTCGTTGTCCGGATGTCTCTCTTGAGCCCGGGCCTATCAGGCCTGGCCGCTGTCGGCCGTCACGACCACGGGCTCGCCGTCCACCAGCACCCACTCGGGTCGGTAATCCTTGGGGCGAGCCCAGAGAAAGAACGCGCCCGTCAGGGTCAGGGCCTCGGCCGCCCAGAAGCCCAGCGCGGCAGATATTATGGCCTGTGAAGTGCCCATTTTCTCGCCCAGCAGGTAGGTCTGCGCGATTTCACGGATACCTTCGCCAGCTATGGTAAACGGCGATATCACGGTAGCAAAAATCTGTATCGACGAGGCAAAGGTCACCTCCCAGAAGCTCGCGCCCACGGCGCCCACCGCCAGCGCCGTAAAAAAATACATCGCCGCTGTCGTGAAGTGCACGAGCCAGCTCTGAATCGCCGCGTTGAGCAACAACATGCGTTTGTCGCTGTATGCCGCCGCGGCTTTGGACACCCGCGTAACGAAATCCGCGATCTTGTCGCGCGCCGGGATGGGAAAGTTTTCTATCACCCACTGCACCAGGGTGGGCTTGAACAGCATGGTGAAAAATAGCAGGAGCACGGCCGACGCTATAGGCACCGTGAGCACGGCGACGCGGAAAGCGTTGTCGCCGAAAATCGAAATGCCCAGCGGCATTGCGACGAGAAAGGTAAAGAAAATTCCGAGTACGCCCAGGACTTTTTCGATCACCGTCGCGGCCGTTACCTCGACAGTGCGATTGCTGAAGCGGGCTGCGTCGTAGAGCTTGTAGCCGTCAAGACCGACGGTGGACGGCAGGAAGGTGCCCAGGAAACGACCGATGAGAAACGAGCCGAATATATGTTTGAAGGGGAGGGCTATGCCCTGGCCCTTGAGCAGCAGCACCCAGCGATACATGCTGGCAAGTATGCCTATGAACTTTATGCCGGCGGCAAGCGCCACGAACATCCAGAAGTTGTCCATGTCGATATTAGGTATGAACTCGCGGATTGCGGTGAAGGTCGTCACGCTGCGACCGTCTTCGGTGGTCACCTGGTGCGAGAGCAGCAGGTAGAAAGCGCCCACCGTTATGACGGCTTTCACTGCCGTGGACAGCCACGACCGGAGCGTAGGGTTCAAGTTTGACCAAGCCTGTTTCAATTTGTTTATCATTGTCGCTTTCCCGTGGTCTCCCTGACCGTGACTCGCCATGCAGGCAGCCAGCCCAGATTATAGAACAGTCGCGCAGCAGCTGCCGTTTTTTTGGGCCGGCGGCTTCCTCCGACCGGCCCCTGGGCTGGTCGCGCGGACTTCAACAGCGTAAGGATACCTGATAAGCCAGTTGAGGACGTGAGCAGACAATCAAAATCGAACACTTGTGCAAAGTGCGGAGGCAGCCTCTCCTCGAGGCAGTCCTGGTGCGGCGACTGTGGCACCCCGCGGCGTGATAAGCCCCGTGAAATCAGGGCAAACCCCCTTGCGCTCGCGGTTTTTGGCCTGCTGTTTGCCCTTGGGGGCCTGGGCGTTTACCGGCTCAACCCGCCCCCTCCCTCCCAGCAGCGGGCGGTATCGGGTGCTCCCGGCGCTACCCGGCCGACGGCTTCATCCCCCGCGCTCGACCTCGCCCCGGCCGACCACCCGATGGTGGAACTGCCCGAAGAAGTAACACGCGTGCTCGATAGGCTTTCGGAGGCAGCCGAGGCCAGCCCCGACGATCTCGAGTCCTGGTTGATATTATCCCGCGCGCGCTACCGCGCAGGCCTGATCGATCCGTCTTACGTCGAAAAGGCCCGGCAGGCCCTGGGCCACGTGCTCGAGCTGGACGCCGACTCGCGCGAAGCCATCCGCATGTACGGCAACCTGGAGTACAACGCCCGGCAGTTCGTACGCGCCGAAGAACTCTTCAATCGTTACCTCCAGATCGACCCCGACGACGCGGCCGTGCGCACCGACCTCGGCTCATCGCTGCTCTTCCAGGAACGACGCGAAGAGGCGCGCGACACCTACCGCGAGGTCACCGAGAAAACACCGGGCTTCATGCAGGCCTGGTTCAATCTCGGCCTGGTGCAAAACGGCATGGGCGACCGTGAGGGCGCGCTGGCAAGCCTGAAAAAAGCAGGGGCCATCGCCAAAGACCCGGAACAGAAACGTCGTGTCGAGACCCTCGTAGCGTCGTTGGAGAGCCTACAGGCAGCCGGGCCCACACCGCGCAGCAGCCGCACGGGTGGCGGCAGCGCTGCGGCAACGGCCGGCGGTGGTAAAGCCGAGAGCAATGCCTCCAGCGATTTCCAGCGTGGCGCCGACCGACTGCTACTCGACCACCGCATAGTGGGCCCGCGGGTAGTCGCCATCAGCTGGAGTTCTGATTCGTTGGCCGAGGTAAAGCTGAATAATTTCCCCATGGACAATATGCCACCGGTGGTACGCAATCGTTTCAAGTCGCGCATCAACGAAGCCCTGGCCTCGCTGGCCGAAAAGAGCTCCCTCGACGACGCGATCAACATAGCGCTGGTCGACAGCGAGAGCGGCCTCACCATGGACAAGCTGGACGGCATTGAGTTGGTTGGCGCCTTCGACCAGCCGGAGGACCTGCCGTGAGCCCGAACGCCGACAGCATTAGTAACGGCGACCACGGAGACGCCCCATGGTACCTGCCCATAAACGACGAGGTCGAGATCTTCGAGGCCGCCTTCAAACTTCAGTTGCCCATACTCCTCAAGGGGCCCACCGGCTGCGGCAAGACCCGCTTCGTAGAGTACATGGCGTGGAAACTCGTCAAGGCCAGCGACGACCGGCCCCTGCCGCTTATCACCGTTGCCTGCAACGAGGACTTGACCGGCAGCGACCTTGTAGGCCGCTATCTCATCCGTGGCGACGAGACCGTGTGGATGGACGGCCCGCTCACGCGCGCGGTGCGCAGCGGCTGCGTGTGCTACCTCGACGAGCTGGTCGAGGCCCGCAAGGACACCATGGTGCTCATCCACCCGCTCACCGACCACCGGCGCATACTGCCCATCGACAAGCGCGCGGAGATCGCCCAGGCCCATCCCGAGTTCATGCTCGTGGTGTCATACAACCCCGGCTACCAATCGGTGCTCAAGGATCTCAAGCCGTCCACTCGGCAGCGCTTCGTGACGCTTGAGTTCGGCTACCCGCCGCGAGACCGCGAGGCCGAGATCATCGCCCACGAAAGCGGCGTTGATCTCGAAACGGCCATGGACCTTGCCCACCTCGGCGAGCGCGTGCGCGAACTCAAGTCGGGTGGACTCGAAGAAGGCGTGAGCACGCGCCTGCTTCTCTACGCCGCCCAGCTGATCAACCACGGCACCACCCGGCAGCGAGCCTGCGAGGCGACAATGATACGGGCCCTCAGCGACGACCCGGCCACGCAGGGAGCCGTGGCCGAACTCGTGTCGTCTATTTTTCCGCCCGACTGACGCAGTGAGCGACGAACGAAAGTGGTTGTCGAGCCGCCACCTGGCCGACGGCAGTGAGGGGGAAGCCGCGCTTGAGATGGTGGCTTCACTCCCACCCGCCGACCGTGAAAAACTGTTGGCCACCGGCGACCTGCTGGCACTTCGCTCGGTCACGCTGGCTCACTCTTTCCTGGTCGCGGCTGCCGCGGTAACCCGCGAGTCGCCCGCGCGCCTGCACGACTGGCTCGCCGGCACCGTCACCCTTCTCGGACAGGACCTCGAGCAGCGCGATGCAGCGTCCGCGTGGTTCGAGGCGAGCCGTTTTCTCTACCGCGAAGGCTCACCGCTCGAACCCGGGCAGTGGTTGGCCTGCTGCACCCCACTGCTGGAGCGCTCGCGTCGACTGGGCAGGGACTTTGCCGAGGCAACCGCGCCGGCGCTCGAAAGCGGCACGGTAAACCCCACCGCCCTACTCGCCTGGCGCGACGCCACCCTCGAGCTGCTCGTAGACGGCGGTTGGCAAGAGGAAATGGCAGGCCGGGCTCTGGTGGAAACAATGCCCGGCCTGCTGGACGTACTCGCCCCGGGGTCGGTGGGTCACTGGAGTCGCTGCGTGTCGGCCCGCCTACCCGGCCGCCGCAAGGCTCCCCCCTGGCCACCGCGACTCGCCAGCGATCTCGCCGGCCTCGAAGCCTCGGAGCAGGAGCGCTGTCTCAAGTTCTGCGCTGACCTGTCCGCCGGTGACCCTCTCGCGGCACGCGAACTGGTAAGCGCATTGCCAGCAGCGCTGAAATCGCTTTCCCCCGACTGTCGCCGTCCACTGTTCGAAGCCGTCGAAGAGGCACTTAAGTCTGCGCCAGCGGCCGACGGACTGGCCGACGCGCTGCGCCTGCTGTCGGCCACCTTGCACGACCTCGACCAGGACGACGCCTTGTTTTTGTTGTCGCGCGCACCCGCGGTAACACGCCTGCTGCCCGCGGCGCTGCCCACCTACCTCAGATCCATGCACCGGGCGCTCGACGAGGGCGGGCGCGAGGGTGTCGAGTTGTGGCTCGAGCAAGCGGACGAGCTGGCCGACCGCGGCCAGGCGGCACTGCTCGCCCACCTGGCCATACACACCAGGACAGCCCACAAGCTGCTCGTCGAGCACAGCGCGAGCATGCAGTTCGAAGAGATAGAAGGTCTCATGCAGCGCTACCTGCGCATGATGTCACGCCGACATTTTCAGCTCGTTGCGTCGACCGGCACCTGGCTGAGACCGCCCTTGTCGCCGGGCGATGAAACAAGCCTGCGCCTTCCCGAAAAGGTGAGCCTGTTCTCGAGCAGCGAAGATAACCTGCTAATGTACAAGCTCACCGTAGCCCACGTGGCTGGCCGCTGGGAGTACGGCAGTTTTGACTTCAACATCGATCACTTCAAGGGCCTGGGCTGGTCGCCGCCCACCGTTGCAGGTCGTGAAAACAAGCCGGCCGACGAGTCGACGGGCCTCGCGGCCCTGCTCGAGTCCTACCCCAACCCCTTGCTCGCACACGGCCTGTTCGTGTTGCTCGACGGGGCGAGAATAGACGCCTGCCTGCAGCGCGAGTTTCCCGGCCTGGCCATCGACATGCAACGGTTGGGCGCCCACTACGCCGACAACCCACCGCCGCAGGCGGCCGATCGCCCGGCCGACCTGCTGCTCGAAGCGCTGTTTCATCTCACCGTGGGCGGGCACAAACGCGAAGACCTGGAGCCGCGGCTGGCCCGCTCGGCCGCGACCCTGGCCGAACCGCTACGGCGACTCCGCCATCCCGAAGCGAGCGTGTATGACAGCGCCACGTTGTTTGCCGCCCTCTACCCGCTGCTCGCCCTGGCCGAGTCGAGGGCCGAGGACCCCGACGACCCAGACAACTTCATCGAGCTGGGCGGGGCGACAATTCTCGACCCCGGCGACATGGGCGAGGACCCGGCAGGCCCCATGCCCGGCGCGGCGGGTGACGACAAGGCCAAGGCCGGCCCCGACGACGGCGAATCCCTGGACCCGGGCGAGCGTGAGCTGCAACTGTCCGAAGCTGACGGCGACGACGAGGCCCCCGGTACGGCGCTGAGCACTGACGAGATCCGCCGCCTGCTTGAGCAGGCCGATTCTCTAAAGCTTTCCGAGTCGCACGGCAGCGAGCAACCGGGGCTGGGACTCTACATTACCGACCTGCTGGGCAAGCTCCCCTCGGATTCGCTGCGCGAACTACGTGCCATGGTGGATCGCGGCGACACGGCCGCCGTGCGTGACTGGCTGCGCGAACAGGTGCACACCGACAGTTATCTCTATGACGAGTGGGACTACCAGGTGTCGGACTACCGCCGCCAGTGGTGCAGCCTGCAGGAGACCAGCATCGAGGGCGACGGCGGCCACTACTATCTCGAGGTCATCGGCCGCTCAGGCGAGTTGCTCTCGCAGGTGCGGCAGGAATTCAACCGCATGAAACCCGAGCAGTACCGTAAGGTACGCGGCATGGAAGACGGCCACGACTTCGACCTCAACGCACTGGTCGACGCCCAGGCCGAGCTCAAGTCGCGCAGGTCGCCCACTGATCGCTTCTATATCTCCCGTCGCCGCGAAGAACGCGACGTGGCGACCTTGTTCCTGGTCGACATGAGCGCATCTACCGATGAACCCCTGGCCGACAGCGACGACGAGCCACGCCTGGTCATAGACCTCATCAAGGAAACCCTGGTGGTGCTTTCCGAGGTGCTCGGCGACATCGGAGACTCCTGGGCCATTTACGGATTTTCGGGTAACGGCCGACACAACGTGGAGTACTACCAGGTAAAATCTTTTGTCGAGACCATGGGGCCCATGGTGAAGGGTCGCATAGGCGCCATCCAGCCCCGTCGCTCAACACGCATGGGCACCGCGCTGAGGCACTCGGCCGATAAGCTGGCCCGCGTGAGCGCGCGCTCCCGCCACCTGATACTTCTCAGCGATGGGTTTCCGCAGGACAGCGACTACGGGGAAGACCGGCGCTCAAACACCTACGGCATACGCGACACTGCCATGGCCCTGCAGGAACTGGAGCGCTCGGGCGTGGGTAGCTTCTGCATAACCATAGACCCCTCGGGACATGACTACCTGCGCGACATGTGCCCCGGCGCGCGCTACTCGGTCATAGACGACATAAGCTCGCTGCCCGGCGAGCTGCCACGCGTCTACCGCCGCGTTACCCGCGCGTGAGCGCCTCAGCGACTCTTGCCCACGCCCAGGCGCGGGCAAAACCTGGCCACCGGACACTCGCTGCATTTTGGCGAAATCGGTCGACACAGTGTCTGGCCGAAAGCGACCAGGAGGTCGTTGTACTCATGCCAATACCGCCGGGGTAGTTTTGCCCGCAGCGCCATCTCGGTCTGCTCGGGCGTGCGCGTTGACACGTAGCCCCAGATATTCGAGATGCGGTGCACGTGGGTGTCCACGCACATGGCCGGCTTGCCGTAACCCGAGGTCAGAACCAGGTTGGCCGTCTTGCGGCCCACCCCCTTGAAGGTGAGCAACGTGTCGATGTCGTCGGGCACGCGGCCGCCGTGATCCTCGACTATCCGTCGGCACATCTCTACCAATTGAGGGGCCTTGGTCTTGTAGAATCCAACCGGGTAGATCGCCTCGCGCACCACCGCCGGGTCGGCCCGCGCGAGACTTTCTATGTCGGGAGCCAACGCGAACAGCCGCCGGCTGGCCTCCGACGTGACGCCGTCCTGGGTGCGCAGGCTCAGGATGCAGGAGGTCAGCACGCGGTAAGGGTCGCGCGTGGTCTCGGCTATAAGCGTGACCACCGGGGCGTTCCAACCCACGTAGGCGTCGCGCAAACGCTTGAGGACGTGGGGCATGCGCCGTGAGGTCAGCGGCTCGATAGTCTCCCCTGTAGTTGCTGCAGCGGTCACCTGGGACGAATAAGTTCGCATACCCACGATTGCAAGCCCCCACAAGGGGGGGTCTCGCGTTAAATCACTGGACAAAACACCCTCACCCTTTCTATAGTCTGCAGTGGCCCTGCCCTCGCAGGTAACCCGGGAGACTGTACCGCATGAAGACCGTCCGCCCCAAGAACGTCGCAGCCATTCTGGGCCTTTTTATTTTTGTTGCCCTGGCCACAGCGCCCGCCGCCTTTGCGGGCCCGGACTCTGAGACCAAGTGCAAGATGAACAAGCTCAAGCAGGCCGGTAAGGCCGGCCTGTGCAGGCTCAAGGCCGAGGCCAAGGCCGAGATCAAAGGCACCACCGCCGACGTGTCCAAGTGTGCGAGCAAGCTGGCCGCAGCTTTTGCCAAGGTCGAAGCCAAGGAGCAGTGCCGCGCGGGTGGCACCGTGGCCGCGGTGGAGCCCAGGCTCGAGTTGGTCGCTTCGCAGGTTACACTCGAGTTGGTCGGAAACGGCGACTCGACCAAGACCGCCTCTAAGTGCCGTGCGGCCAAGCTCAAGGCTTCCGGTAAACAGCTGGCTTGCGTTCTCAAGGCCCAGTCCAAGGCTGAAGCCAAGGGTGCCGCGACCGATTTTACCAAGTGTGACTCCAAGTTTGCGGCCGGTTTCCAGAAAGCCGAAACCAAGGCCGGCGGCCAGTGCCCTTCGACAGGAGACACCGCCGCCGTGTCGTCTCACATTGACGACGCCTACATCGAGATCGAAGCCGACCTGGCCGACCTCGGCGTAGAAGACTTCGCTGAGCTGCGTGAATACGGCGTGGGCAACAAGTCGCTCACGCTGGTCGACAGCAGCAGGACGGTGCCCGCTAACGGCACTTTTCCCGGTGCCGCCGAACGCAGCCTGGAAGTAGAGATCTGGTACCCGTCCACAATCTCGCCGGTGTTTGGACAGTTTGTGAACGCGCCCCTGCAGGCCTCCGGTGTTCCGTGGCCGGTGGTGGTGCGCGCGCACGGTTTCGGTGGAGTCAACAGTGATTCGGCCAACCTCACCCGCCACCTCGCCAGTCGAGGCTACATAGTAATAGCCCCCAACTTTCCGCTGTCGTGGTTGTTTGCCCCCGGTGGTTCGACGCTTCTCGACCTGGCGAACCAGGCACTGGACCTTTCCTTCATGCTCGACAGCCTCGAGGCCATGAACGCCGACCCTAATGATTTCTTCTACGGGGCGATAGACACCAGCCGCGTAGGTGCCACCGGTCACTCGCTGGGCGGAGCCACCGTGCTGCTGTCAGGCTACCACGTGGATCTCTTAGACCCGCGCATAGACGCCGTGGTGGCGCTCGCTCCCTTTGCCTGCGCGTTTACCGAGACCTTTTACGACGGCGGCAGCGCACCGCTGATGATACTGGGCGGTGACGAGGACCTCATCACCCCCTACAACAGCAACCAGGCCGTGCCCTACAGCTTGGCCGATCCGTCAAAATTCCTGGTTACCCTCGACGGCGGCACCCACATGAGCTTCGCCGACAGGCTCACCTTCGCCCCAGAAGAAAACGGCGACGAGGCAATCTGCACCGGCGTGTTTCTCCAACCCGGTGACCCGAGACCCCTGCCGTCCAGTGGCGGCTTCGACCCAAGCTTTCTCGGCGGTGCCGCCGCCGGGATAGACACCGCGGGGTCGGCCTGCGAGCCTATCTGCCCCCTGCCCCCGCCCACGCACATGCTCTTTGCCCGCCAGCACGAACTCACGCGCGCGGCGACGCTGGCGTTCTTTGAGATGCAGATCCACGGTGGGGTTTCAGCCGCTCGCCTGGTGCGCACCGGCCTTGGCAGCGCCGCGGACGTCACGGTGCTTACGGCCGAGTAGTGCAGAGGCTTCCGGCTCGAACGCGTGCACTTTGACTCAGTCTTGCGCGCGTGGGATTCGTCGCGACGGGAGTAACCTGCCTTGTCCAACGAAGCCATCAGCTACCAGAACATCAGCTACCAGGTCTCCGAGGGCGTCGCCCGACTGACGCTTGACCGCCCCGAAGCGATGAACTCGCTCGACCTGCCTACCTGCCGCGAACTGTCAGACGTAGCCATACGCATAGACGAAGACCCCGCCGCGAGGTGTGTGCTTATAAGCGGCACGGGCAAGGCCTTCTGCGCTGGCGGAGACGTGGCCGCCTTTGCGTCTGCAGGCGACGGAGCCCCTGCCCTGCTCAAGGAAATGACCGGCTTCATGCACTCGGCATGGTCGCGATTGCTGCGGGGTAACGCCCCGGTGGTTACCGCGGTCAACGGCGTGGCAGCCGGTGCCGGCCTGGCCCTGGCCGCCTTGTCCGACCTCGTCGTGGCCGCGCGCTCGGCACGCTTCACCATGGCCTACACAGGCATCGGCCTGACACCGGATGGCAGCTCCACCTACTTCTTGAGCCGCCTGGTCGGCCTGCGACGTGCCCAGGAGCTGGTGCTTACCAATCGCGTGTTGTCGGCCGACGAAGCGCTCGACTGGGGATTGGTCACACGCGTGGTCGACGACGAAGAACTCGCGCAGGAAGCCGACAAGCTCGCTGCAAAACTCGCTGCCGGACCCACCCTGGCCTACGGCCGTAGCAGGGCGCTGCTGCTGTCAGGACTGCAGGAATCCCTCGAGACACAGATGGAGCTCGAGGCGAGGGCCATCGCCGACTCGGGCCGCACGGCTGACTTTCGCGCGGGCCTGGACGGCTTCGTCAACAAAAAACGGCCAATCTTCACAGGAAACTGAGATTGGCTGATTGGAAGCAACGCAAGGCCTTCACCGACATCAACGGCCTGGCCATGGCCCACGTGGAGCAGGGCGAGGGAGACCCCATAGTGCTGCTGCACGGCAACCCGACGTCTTCTTACCTCTGGCGTGACGTCATGCCCCCCCTCGAGGGACTCGGCCGCTTGATAGCACCCGACCTCGTAGGCATGGGCGACTCCGACAAGCTGCCCGAAAGCGGACCCGGCCACTACACCTTCGTGGAGCACCGCGAATACCTCGATGCATTGCTCGAGACCCTGGGCGTGACCGAGAACGTGACGCTGGTGGGCCACGACTGGGGCTCGGCCCTGGGTTTTGACTGGGCCCGCCGCCACCCCGAAGCGGTGAAGGGCATCGCCTACATGGAAGCCATAGTAATGCCTCTCACCTGGGACGAGTGGCCCGACGCGGCCCGTGGCGTCTTCCAGGGCTTCCGCTCGGAAGCGGGCGAAGACATGGTGCTCGAACAAAACGTCTTCGTTGAGCAAGTGCTGCCCGGCTCCATATTGCGCGACCTCAGCGACGATGAAATGGCCGAGTACCGTCGACCTTTTGCGAAGGCGGGTGAAAGCCGGCGGCCCACGCTGACCTGGCCACGACAGATTCCGCTGGCGGGCGAACCCGCCG
>DUBO01000053.1 GCA_012960245.1 Candidatus Binatota bacterium
CGACGACGAGTCGGTGTTTAACAATATCCCCATGGGAGCGGTCAAGGGCGCCGAGGGGGTGTGGAGCGTACTTGGTCCTTTGCACGAAACAGCGCTGTCGGTCGAGTACGTGATCCATCATATCGCGCAGTCCGAGGACGGCATCGTCTTAACGGAACGGACAGACCGTTATCACCTTGAGGACCGGGTCGCGGAATTTCCTGTCATGGGGGCGTTCCAGGTCGAGGGCAATATTATCCGTCGGTGGACCGACTACTTTGATATGGCGCAGTGTCTCGAGCAGATGCCGCCGGGCACCGAGCTTCCGAGCACGGGTTGACCCGTTGACCGCGCGGGGTCGGTATTGTCGCCCCCGTCGGCGTGCTAGCGTCTGCGGACCAGGAGGTGTGCCATGGCGTATGAAGGATACGAGTGTCTGAAGGTCGGGCTGCAGGAGGGCGTCGCGAGGGTGACGATAGATCACCCGCCGATAAATCTTTTTGACCTGGCGTTGATGGGAGAGATGGACCGCGTAGGCCGCGAGATCGAGGCCGACCCGGCCGTAAGGGTGGTGGTCTTCGACAGCGCCGACCCGGAGTTTTTTATCGCCCACGCCGACGTGGACTTCATACTCCAGCTTCCCGACGATGTACCGGCCAAGGCAGACACGCTTGGTTTTTTTCACGTCATGGTCGACCGCTTTCGCACCATGCCCAAGGTGAGCATCGGCCAGGTCGAAGGCCGAGCGCGCGGCGGTGGCAGCGAGTTCCTGCTGTCACTCGACATGCGCTTTGCCGCCATCGGTCGCGCGATTTTTTCTCAGCCCGAGGTCGCGCTGGGCATACTTCCAGGCGGCGGCGGCACGCAGCGCCTGCCGCGCCTGTGCGGGCGCGCCCGGGCGGCCGAGATCATCTTCGGCTGCGAGGATTTCGACGCCGAGCTGGCCGAGCGCTACGGCTGGGTGAACCGCGCCCTGCCGCCCGGGGAACTCGCCCCCTTCATCGACCGCCTCGCGAGGCGCATAGCGTCGTTTCCGCCCGAGGCCATCGCGCTGGCCAAGCAGGGTATCAACGCCGCCGAGCCACCGGTTACAGAGGGCCTGCTCGAGGAGGCCCACCTGTTCAACCGCTTGCTGGCGACCGACGATGCCAAGGCCGCTATGAAGGCATTCATGGAGGTGGGCGGCCAGACCCGCGAGCTTGAGCTGGCCCTGGGCGAGTTGGACTGGGGGCAGGTAGGCAAGGGCTGAAAAACAGTGCGGTCACGGGCCGCACGATGACCGACCGAAGACCAGGGAGATTGATTTATGCCTGTTGATACCGAGGCCTTCCTTGCCCGATGGAACAGTGCGGTTCACGCGCGCGACACAGAGGGCCTGGCTGCCCTGCTGGCCGACGAGGTGAGCATGGGCGCGCCGCCTTACTGGAACCGTATCGAGGACAAGGCGGTAGTGGCCCACCTGCTGGGCATCATCGTGGAGACCATTACCGACTTCACCTACCACCGGCAGTGGCTCGACGGCGCCGAGCTCGCCCTGGAGTTCCACGGTCACGTGGGCGACTGCGCCTTGCAGGGCATCGACCTGATCACCCTTGGAGAGGACGGGCTGATAACGCGTCTGGATGTAATGATACGGCCGGAAAACGCGCTCGTGCTGCTGCGCGAGCGGGTGGGCCCGCGAATGCTGGAGTTCTTCGAAGCGAAGGCCGACTGACGCCGCCACGTTGGTTCAGCTGCGCAATCAAATACAATGCGCCCGTGAAGAACGGCATCAGCTATCCGATCGAAACTCCGCCCGAGCCGGGTGAACTCATAGAGTTGGCCGACGGCGTGATGTGGCTCAGGCAGCCGCTGCCGTTCTCGCTCAACCACATTAACTGCTACCTGTTGCGCGACAACGGCGGCTGGACCGTTCTCGACACCGGCCTGCGCAACAGCGACGTCAAGAAGCTGTGGCAGTCCATCATCGATAACCGTCTTTCGGGCGAACCCATACGCCGGGTGATCGCCACCCACTTGCACCCCGATCACGTTGGCCTGGCCGGCTGGTTCACCAGTCGGTTTGGCGTGGAGCTGTGGATGGCTCGGTCAGAGTTCTTTTTGCTGCGCATGCTGGCCGCCGACGGTCCGCAGGACATTCGCGCCGACGCTGTGGCCTTCTACAAGCGCGTTGGTTTCAGCGAGGAGCGCCTGGACAACTACCGCATGCGTTTTGGTTCTTTCGGCGCGCTGATACACCCTCTGCCTGCAGGCCACCGCCGCTTGCGTGATCGCCAGATGGTGGAGATCGACGGGCGCGATTGGGAGGTGGTGGTTGGCCGCGGACATTCGCCCGAGCACGCGTGTCTCTATTCGCGTGACCTGAAAATCATGCTTGCCGGTGACCAGGTGCTGCCCCGTATAACTCCCAACGTGAGCGTGCACCCTACCGAGCCGCACGCCGACCCGCTGGGCGAGTGGCTGGAGTCGTGCACAACGCTGCCTGATCGTATTGCCGACGACGTGCTCGTGCTGCCCGCCCATGGCCTGCCGTTTAACGGACTGCACGCGCGCCTGGCCTATCTCGTGGAGCATCACCGCGAGGCCCTGGTTCGCGTGCGCGCGGCCTGCGGCGAGGCGGCCACGGTACCCGATGTTTTTCCGGCGCTGTTCGATCGCGAGATCGACGATTCGCAGTTCTTCATGGCCGCTGGCGAGTGCCTGGCCCACATTAATTACCTCGAGGCCCGCGGTTATCTCAGGGGCGAGGTCGATGGCGAAGGCCTGGCGCGCTACCAGTCCACCGACGCCGAGTTTGATCCTGCTGGCGTGGGCGGCGGCTGAGTCGTGCCGCTCGTTCTTACCCTACCAGCCTGAAGTCGACACCGGCCAGCTGAAGCATGTTGCCCTCTACGGGCAGGCCGCATTCGCGGGCCGCTTCGAGTATGCCCGGTGCGTTGTCGGTGGCCAGCTCCATACCGACTATTCCTTCGCCCTCCACCGTGCGGTCGCGGTCTATCGGCACGAAGACCAGGCGGCCCTCGTCCAGTGTCACCGCGTACCCGTCGGCCTCCGGGCTTACGGGCCTGGTAAGCACCTCGCCCCAGCGCTCGGCCATGGCGGCCGGGTCTTCGGCCTGTATGACGACAGCCCGTATTGCCGACACCTGCCCCTCGCCGCGTCGCTGCTCCCAGTTGGGGCCTCCCCATTCCCACGACGCCGGCGGTGTCATCTGGTCGAGCGACAGCAGGGCCCCACCGAGGTCGCGCGGGTGCAGGTGTACGGTTGCTGCCTGCCCGAGGTCTATCTCCCAGGCTACGCGAACGCCTAGTTGTTCGACACGCTGCCGCTCGGTGGCCAGGTCGTCGACCTGCACGATGACCATGTAGCCGCCCGGGCCGCCGCGACGGGCCAGCTGTCGGCCTGCGGTGGTGCCGTCGGCCACGGGCGATACGACTTCGAGGAAACAATCGCCCAGGGCGAACACGGTGTTGGCCAGCCCGAAGGTGGCCACACCGGGGTCGCGAAAAGGATCGCCCAGTGAGAACACCTGCGTCAGTGCGCGCGCGGTCTGCTCGAGATCCTCGGCCACCAGCGCCAGTTGTCTTAGTCTCATGTGGCTGTTGCTAGTCCCGCGTCGCGCCCGAGGCAAGCGCGCGGCGCGGGTAAGTGCCGGCAGCAGAAAGACCTCGGCGAGGTGGCCTGTGGCCGGGCGTTCTGCAATAAGTCGTGCTTGTCCGCGTGCGCGCGGGGTGGAGAGACATCGCGTGGAAAAACTCGTTTACGTTTTATGGAAGGACGGCAGTACCGACAGCGCGGCCTTTTCGGCTGCTTTACGCGAACAACTGCCCGCGCAGCTGCGCGGGGCGGGTGCATCGAGCATCGCTGTAAACCTGGCCGACGCCGACGTCGACTACGCTGCCGCCCAGCGCATGACGCGTTTTGATCCCGCTCCGGCGGCCGTCGTCTCGTTCTGGCTCGAGGACTCCGACCTGCGCGAGCCGTTGGAGCAGGCCTTGCATGCTTGCTGCGAAAAACTCGCCGGCTATCTCGTGGTCGAGTCGCTGCCGCTGGTCAACACCACGCACACGGCCGCCGTGGGGCAGCGCACCCCGGGTACCAACGTAATCGCGCTCATCGAGTGTCCGTCGGCCATGCCGTACGCCGACTGGGTGGAGCACTGGCACACCACCCACAGGCGCGTGGCCCTCGAAGTGCAGTGCACCTACGAGTACATACGCAACGAGGTCGTGCGCGCCTTGACCGACGACGCCCCGCCGTTTAACGCCATAGTCGAGGAGGGTTTTCCGACCGAGGCCGTCGTTGACCCCATGCTGTGGTACTGCGCCGATGGCAGCGACGACAAGTTGCAGGAAAATTTTGGACGCATGATGGAGAGCGTGGCTGCGTTTCTCGAAGTACCACGGGTGGAGTCCCACCCGATGTCGCAGTACGTTCTCGACGCTCCATTGCCGCGCAACCAGGACCGGGACTAGGTCCCGGGAGAGAAGGAAAACATGGGAAAACTTGAAGGGAAGGTTGCCGTCGTCACTGGCGGGGCAAGTGGTATAGGCGAGGCAACGCTGCGCTTGTTTGTCGAAGAGGGCGCGCGCGTGGTGGTTGCCGACATCAAGGACGAGCAGGGGCAGGCGCTCGCCGACGAGCTGGCCTGGGAGAAAGGCGCCGCCGTGTTTCAACACACCGACGTGACCAACGGCGAGCAGGTGGCTGCCGCGGTGGCCCGCGCGGTGAGCGAATTCGGCCAACTCGACATCATGCATAACAACGCCGGTGCCATGGTTGGTCGTGGCTCGGTGCTCGAGATGGAAGAGGCCGAGGTCGACCGCGCGCTGGGCCTGTTGTTCAAGAGCGTGTTTTTCGGCGTGCGCGAGGCAGGGCGCGTGATGTCAAAGCAGGGCAAGGGCAGCATCGTCAACACGGCGAGTATAGCCGGCCTGAACCCCGGCGCGGGGCCACACCTGTACGCGACGGCCAAGGCCGCCGTGGTTTTCTTCACCGGTTCGGCGGCGCTTGAACTCGGTGAGTACGATGTGCGCGTTAACTGCGTGTGCCCCGGCGGCGTGGCCACCGAGCTGGTGTCGAGCGCGTTGGGCGCGGGTGCCGATATATTGCCTGCCATCGAAGAGAGCATGCGCGGCCGCCAGGCCATAGAGCGACCAGGGCGGACGATAGACATCGCGCGCACCGTCTTGTGGTTGGCCTCCGACGAATCCGACTACGTGACCGGCCAGGCGATCGCCATTGACGGTGGCGAAAACTACGGCGCCAAGTGGTCCAAGCAGACCATGCAGTAGGAGCTTGCGCGGGGCTCTGGCTGGCGCTGCGATTCAGTTCAGCAGCAAGCCGAGGCCGGCCAGGCCCAGCCCCAGCCAGCAGGCGGTACGAAAACGTTCGGGACTCACGTGGCGGGCGGTGCGCACGCCGAGCCACGCGCCCAGCAGTACCATGGGTGTCATCATCAAGGCTTCGAGCACGACCTCGCCGCTCATCAGCCCGCGCGAGGCGGCCACCGGCAATCGCGCCAGCCCCATGACCAGGAACAGGGCCTGCAAAGTGGCCTTGAGTGCTTCGGGATCCTCGTCCTGCCGGTAAAACTGTATGACCAGCGGTGGTCCGCCGGCGTTGAAAGCGCCCGCCAGCGAGCCCCCGGCCAGGCCCGCCAGCATGTCTGTCCACGCGGGTGGGTTTTTAGTGAGCTCGCCGCCGCGCAGGTTGAGGATCGACACGACAAGGATTATGCCGCCGAGCACGCGCGTCATGAGTACGGTGTCGAGGCTGGCCAGGGCCGTAACGCCCAGGGCCACCCCGGCGATGGCGGGCAGTGCCGTGCGCTTTAGCAGCGGGAGCAGCAGGCTGTGGCGCAGCATGTAGAGCGCGCCCATGTTCATGGCGAGGCCTGCCACGTTGACCACGCCCGATGCGTGCAGCAGGTCGGAGGCCACCACCGTACCCATCATGGCGATGGCGCCGAAGCCGAAGCCGACAAAGCCCTGCGTGAAGGCCGCCAGCAACATCACGGCGGCAGTGAGGGCCAGCGCTTCGGGGCTCACGAGTCCCGTTCCGCCTCAAAAGGCGGGTAGCCGGCCGCGGCCAGGCTGTCGTCGCTCAGCGGCACGAAACTCTTTTGTGCGTCGTCGCGCACGAGCAGCGGGTCGTCTTTTGCGTCAGCCGGATCGTAGCCGTCGCGTTGAAGGTCGACTTTGCGCAGTTTGAAGGTGCTGGTCATGTCGGCCTCTCGCGACAGGCGCAGGAACACCGGCTGCGCGTATGATGCCAGGCGCTCGCTGCAGTGCTCGAAGAAAGCGCGGCCGTCAAAGTCGTCGGCATTGTCGACGATGAGCGCGGCCATGCCTGCGCGCCCCTCCGTGCCGGGCACGCGCACGCCGTACACGTTGGCCAGCAGCAGGCCGTCGAAACCGGACAGCGCCTCGGCAACCTCCTGGGTTGATACGTTTTCTGATTTCCATCGAAAGGTGTCGCCCACGCGGTCAACAAAGTAGTAGTAGCCGTCCTCGTCGCGCCGCAACAGATCGCCGCTGCGATACCAGCTGTCGCCGGGGGCGAATACGTCGGCCAGCAACTTGGCGTTCGTGGCCTCGGGGTCGGTGTAGCCCTCGAAGCGGCCGGCCCCGGAGTCGGGCAGGTCGGGCACCATGCCCACGAACTCGCCAGTCTCGCCCACCTCGCATTCGATGCAGAAGCCCTCGGTATCGCGCGGATGACTGTCGGCCTGGTCGTCGTAGCGTATCAGTCGGCCGTTGTGCATCTGGGGAAACGGTACCCGCCCGCAGGAGCCCACGCGGTTGTCGAGGTTGATCAACGAGGTGTTGGCCTCGGTCGACGACCAGCCTTCGAGTATGCGCTCGACGCCAAAGCGTTGCTGAAACTCCTGCCAGATATCGGGCCCCAGGCCCGCGCCCATCATCACTCGCAGGTCGTGGTCGCGGTCGTTGTCGCGCGGTGCTTGCGCGAGCAGGTAGCGGCATATCTCGCCTATGTACTGGCAGCCGGTCACCCCGTAGCGCCGGGCGTCGTCCCAGAAGCGGCTGGCGCTGAAGCGCCGCAGCATTGCTATGGCCGCGCCGTGCGACAGGGCCGACGAGGTAACGACCATGCCCGCCGCGCCGTGGTAGAGGGGCAGCACGCAGTAAATCACGTCGTTGGTCGTGTAGCCGGCGATGGCCGACATGCCGTCGCCCACGCCCAGGTAGCGCATGTGGCTCAAGCGCGCGGCCTTGGGCAGACCGGTGGTGCCCGAGGTGAAGACGTGGAACAGGTCGTCGCCTGCCAGCAGGCCTTCGCGCACGGAGGGGTCGGGGTTGTCGTTGGACTGGTCGGCCAGAAGTTGGTCGAGGGCAAGGGAGCCGGGCGGTGCCTGGGCCGAGGCGCCGAGCTCGGGGTCGGCCATCACCGCGAAGGTGTAGCGAGCGCTGGCATTGCCGGCCAGGCTCGCCACGCGGTCGAGGCATTCCTCGCCAACGATCACGGTCGAGCAGTCGGCCACCGACAGCGCGTGCTCGAGTACCTGGCCCGTGCTGTTGCTGTTGACGAGCACCGTCACTACGCCCAGCTTGCACAGGCCGCCCCACGCGACCAGGAACTCGGGACGGTTTTCCATCATCAGCGCCACGCGGTCGCCGCGGGTAAGACCCCGGGCTACTGCCCAGTGCGCCACGCGGTTGGCCTGGCTGTTGAACTCGGCGTAGGTCAGTTGCCTCTCGCCGAAGAACACGAACACACGCTCGCCGCTGTCGAGGGCTCGCTGCTCGATACGGTCGGCCACCGTGAGCGTCTGCGACGGGGTGTGCGCAAGCGTGGCCGCCGAAAGCAGGTTCATCTGCTCCTGCGTTTGCTCTCTCGAAGGGAGATCCGTTCCTTTGACCACAAAAGTACCAGGGCTGCCCCCTCGTGGGAGGCAGGAAGTGATAACTACAGTCTTTGGGCAGGCGAAAAAAGGGGCGTGACTTTCGCCACGCCCTCGGATCGAGGTGCCCGGGCTGCCTTGGGGCGTTTTCTGCGTATAACGTAGGAGCGGTGACCCCTACGACAGGGGCTCGCTTGCAGGGACGCGGCCGGCCGCAGGGAGAGAAGTGCGATGACAGCTGAAAGCGACGGTGGTGTGGTGCTGGTTACCGGGGCGTCTTCGGGCTTCGGGCGCGAAACCGCGGCGCTGCTGGCCGAGAGGGGTTGGCGTGTGTACGGCACGAGTCGAAAGCCGGCTGCCTGCGGGGAGACTCGTTTTGAACTGCTGGAGCTCGATGTCGCCAGCGAGCGCTCTGTGACCGACTGTGTCGGCGAGTTGCTCGAGCGCGAAGGTCGAGTGGACGCGCTGGTCAACAATGCCGGTGTCGTGATGGGTGGCGCCCTCGAAGAAACCAGCGACGACGAGGCGCTGGCGCTGTTGCAGGTCAACTTGCTGGGGCCCGCCCGGGTCGCGCGCGCGGTGCTGCCGGCCATGCGCAGTGCCGGACGTGGGCGCATAGTCAACGTGGGCTCGTTGGCCTCGATGGTGGGCCTGCCCTTCCAGGCCTGGTACTCGGCGAGCAAGGCCGGCCTGGCGCTGCTCAGCGAGGGCTTGCGCCAGGAAGTGCGCGCGCAGGGTGTGTGGGTGTCGCTGGTGGAGCCCGGTGATTTTGCCACCGAGATAAGCGATCACCGCTTGTCGGTTGATAAGCGTCTCGATGTTTACGCGGCCGCGCGCGAACGCGCGGTGTCCGTCATGGCGGCCGATGAGCGTGGCGGTCCCGGGCCCGTGGGCGTGGCGCGCATGGTCGCGCGTGCCTTGTCGGACCACCGGCCACGGCACTGCTATAGAGTCGGCCGCGAGGTCCCGTGGCTGACCGCGGCCATGGCACTGCTGCCTGCTCGTTTTACCGAGGCCGCTGTCAGACGCCTCTACCGCGTGGACGGCTGAAGCGGCAGTATCCGCCGGGTCGCTGGACGAGAATCCCCCCCCCCGGCTGTTGTCTGAGCCTCCCGCACTCTATAGATAGTCTTCGTTCCGAGCCTGTTCGGAACGACTAAGGGGAGTGAGGTAATCTTGATGATGAGTTTTCGTGCGGTATTCGCGGCCGGCTTGACGGCTGCCCTGTTTGTTCTAGTAACGGCTATGCAGGCCCCGGCAGCGGGCTGCGGCGACCCGGCCCCGCCGCCCAACGGCGACGGCAACGTCACCGCGGCAGACGCGCTTTACTGCCTGCAGATGGCGGTTGGCAGCCAAACCACCGACCTCACCACCTGTGACGCCGACGACGGCGGCACGGCTACGGCGGCGGACGCGCTGCGCGTACTGCAAAACGCAGTGGGCCAGGCGGTAACCCTGACCTGCCCCGGCGGCGGTAGCGCCTCGGGACTGGCCTGCACCTCGGCCGAGTTTTTCCCCCTGGGAGATTCGGAACTCGATTCGGGCACCACCGGGCTGGGCCACAACGCGACCCTGGTGGAAGGCTTCTCCTTGACCTTCGACACCCCCAAGGCCTGCGTAGGTGGCGCCACACCCGGTGACGCCTGCTCGCTTGACGCCGACTGCGGCGGCGGCACCTGCGATGTTACCTGCAACTGCGACGGCACCGAGGATTGTGAAATCCGCGGCCCGGCCCTGCAGGGACGTTGCCTGACCACGCTGGTACCCTGCGATTCGGGATCCGAATGTGTAAGCGGCCAGTGCGAGCGCTTCTTCGGCTCTCCGTTGCCGCTCAGCTCGGGCGGAGTACCGGTCTGCGTTACGACCTATTTCTCAGACGACATTGTGGGCACGGCCAACCCCAGCACCGGCCAGGGAGAGGCCACGGCCAGTCTGCGCAGCCGCGTACACCTGGGCCTGACGAGCGACCAACCCTGCCCGCGTTGCGGGCATCTGAACGATAACCCTGAAGTGGGCGATAACTTCCTCTGCGACGGCGGCCCCCATGACGGGTTAGCCTGCACGGTAGGCGGATTCAGCCCCAAGTTCGGCGGCGTGTCCTTTGACTGCCCGCCCGATGTCACGTCAAACGTATCCGGACAGGGCCTGGCGATCATCTTTCCGAGGGTGACCACGCGCACCGACAGCCAGACTGCCGAGATAAGTTGCACACCCCCGTATAATCATGGCGGATTCTTCAGTGGCAAATGCACTCATGACCCACTGAACGCCTCAATTAACTGCACCACGGATACTGAGTGCCAAGCCCTACACCCCAAGTCGACCTGCGGATTCAACTGCCACTGCGGCTTCTGTGCTACTGCCTCAGCACCACAAGGCGACCCGGACCAGCCCTGCTTCAACGACGGCCAGTGTTTGGAAGTGGGCAGCAGCTGCATACAGGGCACGGGCTCGGTACCGGCTAACGCCGCCCAGGTATCGCCCAACGCCTGCGGGGTCGGGTTCTGCGGAAACGACGTGACCGAAGAGTGCCACGACAAGACCCAGGGCACCTGCTCCGACAGGACCTACTTGAGTTGTACTAACGACTCCAGCTGTATTGCCCAGGGCGCCGGCACCTGCGTGATAGTGCAGAAGCCATGCTTCGAAGGCACGATAACCCGCGAGGGCGTGGCCTCGCCGGTTGGCAGCCACTGCATG
>DUBO01000054.1 GCA_012960245.1 Candidatus Binatota bacterium
CGACGCTCCTCGCTGGCGCTCGTCGCTGCTCGACCAACGGGGGCCGCTCGTCGCGGCTCGACCGACGGTGGCGACTATCGTGCGGGGCGTGGGTGAGCGGCGACTGGTGGTGGGGGCGGCGATCGTGCGGGGCGCGCGGGTGCTGGCCGCGCGGCGTACGACGCCGCCCGAGGCCGCGGGCCGCTGGGAGCTGCCGGGCGGCAAGGTCGAGCCGGGCGAGCAGCCCGCCGACGCGCTGGAGCGCGAGATCGCCGAGGAGCTCGGCTGCACCATCGAGGTGAGCGCCTGGTTGAGCGGCGCCAGCGTCATCGACGACCACCTCGAGCTGCGGGTGGCCGTGGCCCGCATCGTCGACGGCGATCCCGAGCCCCACGAGCACGACCGCCTCACCTGGGTGGGCGTCGACGGGCTCGACGGCCCCGGCGGGCTGGACTGGATGGTCGCCGACCGGCCCTTCCTGCCCGAGCTGCGCCACGTGCTGCGCGCCGCCGAGACCGAGCAGCACAACGGGGTGCTGCGCGCGGTGCTCTTCGACGAGGACGACGCCGCCGAGGTGCTGCGCCGGCTGCGCGCCGACGGCTACGAGGAGGCGCTGGACGGCGACGCCTGGCGCGAGTTCGACGCTCCCGAGCCGATCCCGTCCGACCCGGACGCATGGCAGTTGTTCCAAGACGGTCGGTCGGTGGCGGGAGTAGACATTTCGCCGTTTATTTCTGATCTGCCCGGCGGCAGGTGTACGCGCAGTTTTGTTACCGACAACGCCAGCGGCAGTACTTCGCAGGCAGCCAACATAATCGAAGCGCTCGAAGCCGGCGCGCGCCTGTTGCTCATCGACGAAGACAGCTCGGCTACAAATTTCATGATACGCGACCGGCGCATGCAGGAGCTCGTGGCGAATGAACACGAACCCATAACGCCGTTTGTCGACCGCGTGCGCCAGCTCTGCGAGCAGCACTCCGTTTCGTCGGTAATCGTCATCGGAGGTAGCGGGGACTACCTCGACGTGGCCGACAAGGTGGTGGGCATGAGGGACTACCGGGCGCTCGATCTCACAGCGCAGGCTCGCGAGGTTGTAGCTCGTTTTAAAAGCGGCCGCAGGTCTGAAGCTCTCAACGGTTTTGAAGCGCCGTTGGGAAGGACCCTGCTACGCGCCGGCTTCGACGCTTCGCGTGGTCGCAAGGAAGTCGTGGTCAAGGTGCGCGACCACGGGTGCATCGTGTTCGGCGAGCACGAGATCGACCTCTCGGCCGTTGACCAGCTCCTCCACCCTGCGCAATTGCGGGCCGTGGCCGAGGCCATGCTTCACGTCGGCGCGTGTTTTGCCGACGGCAATCGCAGCCTGGCAGAGGTGATGGACCTGTTGTTTGACGAACTCGCCCACGAGGGGCTCTCGGTTCTCGCGCGCAACGGGGAGGGGGACCTCGCCGCTTTTCGTCGCCATGATTTCGCAGCGGCCGTGAATCGGCTGCGCGCGCCGGTTATAAAACTCGCTCGTCAGGGGTAGAGTAAGACCGTAGAGAGGTTTCTTTCCGATGTTTCATGCAACAGATGACCTGCGCATAGCAGAACTGCGCCCCCTGATTTCACCGGCCATATTGATCGAGGAAATCCCGGTGAGCGAAAAAGCTTCGACCTGTGTATGGCGGGGGCGCGAAGCGGCTTCGGCGATAGTCAAGGGCCAAGACGACCGCTTGCTGGTGGTCGTCGGGCCCTGCTCTATCCACGATCCCGGGGCGGCGGTGGAGTACGCCGGGCTTCTCAAGCAGGAAGCTGATCGCCTGGCCGACGACCTGTGCGTTGTGCTGCGCGTCTACTTCGAAAAACCCCGCACGACGGTGGGCTGGAAAGGGCTCATAAACGATCCCGATCTCGACGGTAGCTTTAATATAAACCACGGGCTTCACCGGGCACGCGGCCTGCTGCGCGACATCGCCGAGTTGGGCCTGCCCATTGGCACCGAGTTTCTCGACACCATAAGTCCCCAGTACACGGCCGACCTCGTGTCCTGGGGTGCCGTGGGCGCACGCACGACCGAGAGCCAGGTGCACCGCGAACTCGCGTCGGGTTTGTCGGTGGCCGTTGGGTTCAAGAACGGTACCGACGGCAACGTGCAGATCGCCGTGGACGCCATACGGTCGGCGCGCACCGAGCACCGCTTTCTTTCGGTCACCAAGCAGGGCCTGTCGGCCATCGTCGCGACGCGCGGCAACGATACCTGCCACGTCATTCTTCGAGGATCTACGGCCGGGCCCAACTACGACGCCGAGTCGGTGGCGACGGTTGTCTCGACGCTCACGGCCGCCGGCCTCGCCGGCTCGGTGATGGTCGACTGCAGCCACGGCAACAGCCGCAAGGATTTTCGCCGGCAGGCCGCGGTGTGCTCGGACATCGCTGGGCAGGTAGCCGCCGGGTCGCGCTCGGTATTCGGCCTGATGATAGAGAGCAACCTCGTGGAGGGTCGCCAGGATCTCGGCGGTGAGCTACTGCACGGACAGAGCGTGACCGACGCCTGCGTATCGTGGACAGACACGCAGCCCATGCTCGACGAGTTGGCTGCGGCCGCGCGGCGACGGCGCGCCGGCTAGTTTTCAGGCGAGCAGCGGCAGCAGGCCGTCCACGATGAGCACCTTGCTGCCGGCCAGCAGCAGGGCCAGCCGGTACATCCGTCGAAATAGAGCTTCTGACACGTGGCGGGCCAGCAGGCGGCGACCGATGAGCGTACCAGGCACCACGCAAGCCACCAGCACCGCCAGCAGTAGCGCGGATCTGCCGTAGTCAAAGTTCCACAGGGCGACAAACACCGGCAGCTTGACCAGGTGCAGCAGCGACTGGCATACCGCCTTGGTGGCCACGACCTGCTGTCGGGTCATCGGTCGCCGCAGGAACAGCGGTGCTATGAGAGGTCCGACGGCACCCACAGCCAGTGCGCAGGAACCCGCCACGAATCCCAGCGCGGGCCAGTCCCACCAGTGACCGACGTGCAGCGGGTTGTCGCTGGCATTGCCGTTGGCCGAATCGCCGTTGCCCGGCTCGCCGTCGTCGGCGTTTCGGGGGTTACTCGCGGGCTCGGGAATCACCAGCATCACGAGAATCCACGCACCCACCAGCAGCTTGAGCCAGGGGTCGGCGCCCGGGCTGCGCGCCAGCTCGCCGATCAGCAGTGCGCCCAACAGGCCACCGGGTAGCAGGCCGGCGGCGAAGCGCACTACCACCGGCCAGCTGACCTGGGGCAGGTAGGCCAGCACCCGCGTTCCGTTGCTGGCCAGTTGCACGACAGCGTGAAGAGGTATTACCTCGGCCCACGGCAGGGCGGTGAGCATGACTGCCAGCAACAACGCGCCGCCACCCATACCGAGCACGGCCGACAGCGCCGATGTGACCAGCGCGGCCAGGGCCAGTGTGATCAGTAGACCCACGGCGACAAGCTAAACGGGTTCGGCAACAGCCGCTAATGGAAGTCGCGGCTGGTCACCGGCCGTGGACTGCGACTGACACCGGGCACCCAGGGGTTTTCGACCAGCAGGTGCACCACGCCGTCTTCTGATTGCACGCGACCGGTGACACCCAGGAACGAAGTTGTTTTGAGTAACGCGCGGTGTTGTTCGAAGACCCGTTGCCATACCACCAGGTTTACGAAGCCGGATTCGTCCTCGAGCGTCATGAAGACGACCCCGCCCGCCGTGGCCGGCCGTTGTCTGCAGGTTACCAGCCCGGCATAAGCGGTGCGGGTGCCGTCGGCCATGGCGTTGAGCGAGGCGGCATCGGGTAGGCCCGCCTCGCGTAGCTCTCCACGCAGGTCTTCGAGCGGATGTCCGCGCGCGCTGTGCGAAGCCACTTCGTGGTCCCAGGCTATGGCGGTGCCACGGTCGAGGCCGGCAAAGGCAGGCAGAGCTTCGGCCACCTGCATGTTGAGCGAGTCGTCGCGCTCGCGTACCAGGGCCGCCACCTGCCACAACGATTGCCGACGATTGAGGCCAAAACAATCGAGCGCGCCGGCGCGGGCGAGTGCGCTGGCCGACCTGTCGTCAACGCGGCTACGCCTGACGAAGTCTTCGAGTGACTCAAAGCCTCGGGTTTCGCGCTCTCGTACTATGGTGTCGGTGAGTGCGCGGGGTAGTGAGCGCAGCGTGCGCAGGCCCATGCGCAGGCAGAGTTCGCCGTGACTGCCGTCGTTGCCAACAGCAGCCCGACCGGCCATGCCATCGCCGTCGCCGGGGCTGCTGCCCCGCAGGAATTTTTCCAGCGTGCAGTCTCGCTCGCTTACCGACACGTCCAATGGCAGCACTTTTACCTCGTGGCGGCGGGCGTCGTTGACGATTGTGGCCGTGGAATAAAAGCCCATGGGCTGGGCGTTCAGGAGCGCGCAGGCAAAGGCCTCGGGGTGGTGGCACTTGAGCCAGGAGGTGGCCCAGGCCAGCAACGCAAAGCTGGCCGCGTGGCTCTCTGGAAAACCGTATTCGCCAAATCCCCGTATCTGTTCGAACACGCGCTCGGCAAACTCACGGGTGATGCCCCTGGCCATCATGCGCGTGACCAGCCGGTCGCGGTGGCGTTCAATGCGGCCGGCGTGTCGCCAGGCTGCCATGTCGCGTCGTAGCTGGTCGGCCTCACCGGGGCTGTAGTCCGCTGCCACGACGGCGAGACGCATGACCTGTTCCTGGAACAAGGGAACGCCCAGGGTCTTGCTCAGTACTGGCTCGAGGCAGGGGTGAGGGTAGACGACCGGCTCCCTGCCACTGCGCCGTGCGAGGTAGGGGTGCACCATGCCTCCTGTTATGGGGCCCGGGCGCACGATGCTGATCTCTATCACGAGGTCATAAAAACAACGCGGACGCAGGCGTGGCAGCATGGCCATCTGCGCGCGGCTCTCGACCTGGAACACGCCCACGGTGTCGCCGCGGCAGAGCATGTCGAAGGTAGCCGTGTCGTCGGCGGGGATGTCGGCCATTTCCAATTGCAGGTCCTCGTGCTGGTCGAGCAGGTCGAAGGCCCGGTGCAGCATGTTGAGTGCGCCCAACCCCAGCAGGTCGACCTTGAACAGGCCCAGGGCCTCGATGTCGTCCTTGCTCCACTGGATCACGGTGCGCGCTTCCATGCTCGCGTTCTCAATGGGCACCAGGTCGTGCACGGGTTCATAGCCGAGCAGGAAACCGCCCGGGTGTATAGACATGTGCCGCGGAAAATCGAGGATCTCGTTGGACAGTGTCAGCAGGTGGCGGTGTATGGGGAGTTCGGGGTCCAGCGCGGCGGCGGACAGGTCCGCTTTTTCTACACACGAACGGTGCGAGAGCACTCGCGCCAGCCGGTCGGTCGAGGTTTCGGGCATTCCGAGGGCCTTGCCCACGTCGCGCACGGCCGACCTGGCGCGGTAGCGCACCACGTTGGCCACCATGGCGGCGTGCGAGCGGCCGTAGCTTCGGTAGACGTGCTGGATGACTTCTTCGCGGCGGTCGTGCTCGATGTCGAGGTCTATGTCGGGAGGTTCGGCCCGCTCCCTGGATAGAAAGCGTTCGAACAACAGGTCGCTGCGCGTTGGATCGACGGCCGTTATCCCGAGGCAGAAGCACACAGCCGAGTTGGCGGCCGAGCCGCGGCCCTGGCAGAGGATGCCGTGCTCGCGGCAGAACTCTACGATTTCGTGCATGGTCAGGAAGTAGCCCGGGTAGTCGAGCTCGTTGATGATGAGCAGTTCTTTTTTCAGCTGCGCGGTGACCGCCGTGGGTACGTCGCCGCGGTAGCGCCGGGCCGCGCCGCTGAGCGTGAGATGTTCGAGTTGTTGCATGGCCGTGCGGCCGTCGGGCAGGCGATGGTCGGGATAGCGGTAGCAGAGTTGAGACGGATCAAAGCTGCACAGCTCGGCGATCTGGTGGGTACGGGCCACGGCCTGCAGGTCATCGCCGTACAGGCGCGCAAACTCCCGTGGCCCGAGCAGTGAGTGGCAGTCGTTGGGGCACGTGAGCCTGCCGGCAGCCGAGAGCGTGGTGCCGTGGCGGATGCAGGTGACCACATCGTGCAGCCTGCGACGCTCGGGCAGGGGGTAAAGCACTTCGCTTGCAGACACCACGGGCAGTTGCCAGCGCTGCGCACGCGCGAGCAGGCGGGCGTTGGCCTCCACCTCGGGTGCTTCGTGGTGACGGGCGAGGAGTGCGTACAGGCGGTCGCCAAAGGCCTCGGCGAGCAGCCGCTGCGGGTGCACAGGTTCCGCTCCGGCGGTGAGCAGGCTGCGTGGGCCTCCCCACAGCGCCAGCATACCCTCCGCGTGTTCGGCGATCTCCTGCCACGATACTGACGAACTGCCCTTGGGCGAGCGCAGCCTGCCGCGAGTGATCAGCCGGCACAGGTTAGCGTAGCCGCCGCGGTCGACGGCCAGCAGCAGCAGGGTGGAGCCGTCGTCTACCGTGACTTCGGAACCGGTGATGAGCTTTACGCCCAGCTCACGGGCCCGCTGCCACGCTTCGACCATGCCGTACACGCCGTCGCGATCGCAGAGGGCGACGGCCGGCAGGCCGAGCCGGTGGCAGGCGTCGACCAGTTCGCCGGGATGGCCGGCGCCTTCGAGAAAAGAAAAGTTGCTCTTGCACCACAGGGGTACATAGCCGTCGGGCCGTTGCTGCACGGTGTTGTCCACGGCTGCTACTCCACGTCTCCTACCCCGCGCTCCTATTCCACCCGTCCGTGAAGGAACCAGCGGTTGCGCTTGTCGTCGAAGTAAATCCACAGGATCTGTTCGTCTTCGGTCTGGGCAAACCAGTACTCGCGTTGCACGCCACGACCCGCTCCGTCGCTGGCCCACCAGCCACCCGACAGCAGGTAGGGACCATCGCGGTGTCTGACCGCGCCGCTGTCGGCACCCAGCGGATACCAGTCACGGCCGGTCGCGGGACGGGGGGCAATGGCGCGGGGCCGCGATATACGCCGCAGCAGTGGTCGTTGCTTGACCTGCCGCGGCTCGGCCGTTTGCAGGCCGGGCTCGCCCGGCAGCCCCAGCGGCAGCCAGGTCCACGAGGCCTCGGGCAGGTGGGCTTCGCGCAGTGCGGCGCGGGTTACCGCCGCTTCTCCCAGCTCTGCGCGCACGCGCGCCAGCGCCCGGTTGGCCGCTTCGAGATCGCGACCGCTGCGACAGCCCGGCAGCTGCGCTTGCCCTGGGGGTGTATTGACGGTGTCGGCACGGATCTCAATCTCGTTCACGGCGGCGGGCAGACGCCCGCTGCCCAGCCTGAGGGTGAGCAACTCCATCAGTGCCGATACGTCGAGCGTGGCGGTGGCCGGGTGCAGGCTTTCGAGTCGGTTGCTGCGATCGTCGAGTTGCAACATGAGGTGAAGCACGCGCAGCGACCGGCCCCGCGAGGCCAGCTGGGCCAGCAGTCGCTTGAGCATCGGTTGCAGGATGAAGAGCAGTCGCTCGCTGTCGTCGACGGCCTGGTCGAGCAGGGTTTTTACGCTGCAGGGTATCTCGACTGCAGTGGGTTGCAGTGGGTTCCACAAGCGATCGTCGGCCAGTGCGTGCAGGCGGGCGACCTCCTGACCAAAACGGCGCTTGATACCCGCGGCCGGCAGGCGCAGAAACGCGCCCACGCTACGCACGCCCAGGCGCTCGAGTTTTTCTACCAGCGCAGGTGGCAGGCCGAGCCGATCGAGAGTGATGCGACTGGCCAGCCGTCGTTCCTCGTCGGGGCTGTTGAGCACGAGGGCCCGCCGCCCGGCGCCAGCCAGAGCCCGGGTACCGAAACGTGAAAAGCCGGCCACGCTCGAGGCCTCCCAGCCGTCAGACAGCAGGGCCTCGTCTATTGCGCGCAGCCAGGATTGCGTGTCGGGGTAGAGGCGATCCAGGCCCGAGGCGTCAAGCCAGAACAGGCCCGGCGTGTCGGTCGACGGCTCAACGCCCGGGGTAAAGCGGTCGAGCAGGCGGGTCACTTGTTCTACTGCGCGACTGATCTGTTCAGCCTCGACCGTGCCCGCCCTGAGGTCGGGCAGCAGCGAGAGGGCCGAGGCGTAGCGTTGCCCCGGCGCGGCGTGTCGCTGGCGGGCAGCCGCCGTAAGCGCGAGGATGTTGCCCTGGGGATGCTGCTGGTCGAGCAGTGCTACCGCCTGATCCTGCCACGAGGGGTTATCACGGAGCAGAAGCTGCAACGCGAGCTGGGGCAGCTCAACGCAGGCCAGCTCGCCAGGGGGAGTTTCCTGGCCGGGAAACTCCAGTCCGGTGTGGCCAGGCTCAGCGGAGTCCGGGTGGTCCATTGCGAAACGTGTCGTGTTGCCAGCCGGGGCCGTGGCGCTTGTCCTTGAGGACCAGCAGTTCGCAGGTGTAGCGTCCGGGGCCGGTTTTGCGGCGGCGGGCCTGGGCGCGCAGGGATACCAGCGACCCCAGTGAGGGGGCGGTCGATGGTTTTTCGGTCAGGAACAACACCGCCGCGTCGTGCTTGAGTGCCAGCTGGAGCAGTCGCGATTGCAGTGGCAGTGGAAGCCCGGCTCCAGCTCCACTGCCTCTTTCTGCACGACCGCTTTCGGTACGACCAAGGTCCATGATGATGAGGGCGAAGGCACCCGAGCGCAGCAGTCGATCGGCTGCGCGTCCGGCGGTTCGGCCGCTGTTGGCGTGGACGACGGGCAGTGCGCCGAGGTCTACACCGTTAGCGGCGGCGTCGGGGGGAAAGAACGAACTCTCTCGCGTGCTTATCCAGGCCACTGGTTCTCCCTGTTGCTGGGCTTCGAGCACGAGATCGATAGCCAGCGTGAGCGAGGCCGATGGACCCCAGGCCGACAACTCGGTGAGTCGGCCGCAGAGTTCGCCACGCCGCCATCTGCGTGCGGGCGAACCCTGCGGCCCTTCCGGGGTGGAAGTGGTCGGTGTGGAAGTGGTCGGTGTGGAAGTGGTCGGTGTGGAAGCGGTCGGGGTTATATCGGTCGGAATGGAATCAGCCGGAGTTACAGCAAGCGGGGGAAAAAGCGGCAGGGTGTCCGACCGAGCGGTATTTATGGCAGTGCTTATCATGATGACATTTACTCCTCTTCGGGGGGGGCCTCTTCGAGCGGAGCGACCCCGTCCATGTAGCGGCGCAGTTCTACGACCTTGCCCAGTAGCTTGAGCGATCCTTCTGTGGGAACGATGACCTCGAAGTCCGGGTTCTCCGGCTGCAGCTCCAGCTGCCGGCCACGGCGGTAAAAGCGCTTGATGGTGGCCTCGTCGTCGACCATGGCCACCACCACGTCGCCCGATTCGGCTGTTTCCTGCTGGCGGACTATGGCTATGTCGCCGGGCAGTATGCCCGCTCCCGACATGCTCAGACCCTGGACCCTGAGGGCAAACAGCTGGCTTGCGTCGAAGCGCGAGGGCAGGGTCAGCCAGCCTTCGGGGTCTTCAACGGCCTCGGTAAGCCCGCCCGCCTGTACACGGCCGAGCAGCGGTACAGACCGGGTGGCAAAGGTGTGATTGGAAACTCGCCCGCCGAAAGTACGGCCGCTGAAAGCAGCGCTGCTGGCGGCGTGAGCTTCTTGTTGAGATCTTGTTTCGGGGAGACGTTCAGGGAGACGATATCCCCGCGCGCGGCCTTCGGGGCGCAGCAGGCGGCCTTCGCCTACCAGGGCCTTGAGGTGCTGCTGTGCTGTCTGCACGGCGCTGAAGCCCATGGCTTGTTGCAACTCGCGTACAGAGGGAGGGTCACCGGCCAGCAGGCGCCGGCGCATGAAGCGGTAGACCCGCTCGCGTGTTTTTCCGGGTGGAGTGATCGGTGCCATGGGAGATATAGATAGCAGACAAATGTCTGTTATGTCAAGAGGCGATGTTGGACGCGGGGTTTTTAGCGTGTAAGGGCAGGGGGCAGGCGGTCGGGCGGTGGTCCGGCCGTCGCGGAGAAGACTAACAGGTGGCGGCAGAACTGGGATGGTTGGCAGTGGCGGGGGCGCTGGGCGCACTGAGCCGCTACGGCATGGGAGCGCTGGCCTACCGCACGCTGGGCACGGCGCTGCCCTGGGGCACACTGCTGGTAAACGTAGTGGGCTGTTTCCTGCTCGGCTTCATCATGCACTACGGGCTGGCCAACGCGGCCCTGTCGCGCACGGTCAGGTTGGCGGTAACGGTGGGATTCCTTGGATCATTCACTACTTTTTCGACCTTTGGATACGAGACCCTGCGCTACCTTGAAAGCGGCGCTACCACGCTGGCGCTGGCCAACATAGCGCTCAATCTGCTGGTGGGCCTGGCCGCGGTCTGGGCCGGACTGGCACTGGCCCGTACGGTGCTGGGCAGCTTATAGAGCCCCCCAGATGGGTTTTCCCTTGACACAAGGGGCCTGGTGACTGCATTATCGTCGACAGGTTGCGCCTTGCCCGCGCTTCTCGCAGCCTCCAACGAAGACAAAGGAGACCCCGACATGAAGAAGTTTTTCCCCATCGCTTTTGCCGCCGCCCTGGCCATGACCCTCACGGCGTTTGCCG
>DUBO01000055.1 GCA_012960245.1 Candidatus Binatota bacterium
CCCGGCCGTGAAATGCGAGTCGGGCAAGCTCAAGGAATCGGGCAAGTACTCGTTGTGTCGTTTGAAGGCCGACTCCAAGGCGGTGTCCAAGGGAGTACCCGTGGACTACCTCAAGTGCGAGGCGAAGTTTGCTGGCAAGTGGACTAAGATCGAAGACAAGGCGCAACTGACTGCCATGTCTAATGCGTGTCCCAGCCTGGGCGACCAGGCATCGATGGGCGCGCGCGTCACTACGGATGCCGCCGAGATCGCGACCTTGCTTGCTGGTGGTGTCTTGCCGGGTTGTGGTAACAACGTAATGGAGGGCAACGAGTCGTGCGACGGTACGGACATCGGTATTACAACGTGCCAGGGCCTTGGCTTCGCATCTGGCACGCTGGGTTGTACGGCGGGGTGCGGTTTTGACGTGATCCCATGCGTGTCGAATCCCGCGCCGGGTGACTGCGGCAACGGCGTGATCGACGCGGGCGAGGACTGCGACTTCGGCGACCTGGGGGGCGCGACCTGTGTCAGCCAGGGGGCGAGTGGTTCCGGATTGATTTGCGGAGTAGGCTGCGTGTTCGATACCAGCGGCTGCGTTGGCTGCCCGACGAAGGTATACGACATTGCCCTGGGTGACTACGGCAACTCGGGTAGTGATTGCTCCGGGCTTGGAATCCACCGCTACAACGGCTGTGTTGTGGACGATCACCCATATTTCACCTGGATTGACACCGCTTCCGCTGGTTGCACGGCGACCGGCGTCTCGGTGGAGTATGTAGAGGGCGTGAGTTGCGGCGCGGGCACCTTTAACGTGTTATTGAACGGGACCAACCAGACAAACTGGACCCAATTGAACGATTGTGCTTGCACCCCGCTCACGACACCGGGTACAAGCTCTTTCGCCCCGTCCATTGGTCTTTACACAATCGGAGGCTCAAATACGGTCACTTTTGAGGGTACTAGCTGTAACGGTTTCAGCGCTCTGACGGGATCGAGTAATTATGCCCGGATTACGGTGGTCTATTGATCGGTCTCCAGGACCAGTAAGTTCTGGCGCTTCGACAACCATCGCTCCGGATAAACATCGCCCCGGTGGCCAGCGCGGCTGCCGGCTACCACATCCTCACGATTGTCCGCCCGACCGTCTGGCGATTGGCCAGGGCGTGTACGGCGGCCGGGAGTTCCTCGAAGTCTACGACCTGTCCCACGACGGGCTTGACCTGCTTGGCCAGCACCAGCTCGTTGATCTCCTTCATCACGCGTTCACCGAGTGCGTCGGGAACAAAATTCCACCCCATACCGCGCTTTATCAACGAGGCCAGGTCCTCGTTGGCATATGCGAGCATGACGCCGCAGACACTGAAGTTGCCAGCAGACAAGCTGCGCGGCACGATCAGTTTTTCGTCGACCACGCTCTTGTCCGAAGCGAAGCCCATGGCCAGGTAGCGGCCATCGTAGGCGATGCAGCGCATTGATTTTTCCATGACGGCCTCTCCGACGTTGTCGAATACGACGTCTACGCCGCGACCGTCGGTTTCGTCGAGAACGATTTCAGAGAAGTCGCTTTCTTCGTAGTTGATGGCGACATCGGCACCCAGCTCGCGGCAAAGAGTGAGCTTGGCCTGGGAGCTGGCCGTCGCAAAGACGCGTGCACCGGCGTGCTTGGCGAGTTGAACGGCCGCAGAGCCCGAGCCCCCCGCCGCCGCGTGGACCAGGACGCTCTCCCCCGCCTGCAGCTTGGCCCTGTCGTGCAGCCCGAGCCACGCAAGATGAAACGGAAAATACAACGCGGCGGCGTCCGGCAGCGGTATAGTCGCGGGCATGTCGAAGGCACCGATGACAGGGCAGAGCGCGTACTCGGCGAACCCTCCGAAAGCACCTTGCGAAAGCCCGACTATCCGCTTGTCCTGCCAATCTTCCGTGCCCTCCCCACAGGCATCGACGACGCCCATCACCTCCATGCCCGGGATGCAGGGAAGCTCGGGGCGGACCATCATGTTGCAGCCAACTATACGATCCACGTCGTTCAGGTTCAGCGGTATCGCCTGGACACGGACGCGCACCTGCCCGGGGCCGGGTTCGGGGACGGGCACCTGGTCGACCTGGAGAACGTCGAGAGGTTGCCCGTATTCGTGGACACGCCACGCGCGCATGGTGTCGGGGGTGGTCATGGATAGCTTTCCTACAGCACCGTTTTCCGTAGTGCTAGTCCGGCTGCAACCCGAAGCGCTCGATATAGTGCCGGAACTCGTGCCTGACCCTGGCCGGGTCAACGCCAAACTCCCCGGGCGTGTAGTGGTGTTCACCGTGCTTTCCCTTCGGGTTGTCATCGATGAACGCCCGCATCAACAAGGCGCTTTCATCGCTCATGGGCAGGTCAAAAGACTCGTAGATATCGCGCACGACGCCGAACTGATCGGCCACGAAATCCGAGAAATGCATGTCGTAAAACCGGGCCCGTGGGTAATCTCCGGTTTCCCGAACGTGCAGTCCGTGTTCGACAGCCCTGCGCAGGCGGGCAGTCCAATCTGCCGCGATCTCAACCCGGTCTACTTCGTCGCTGCCCATGGTGCGCACGAGCGAGGTAAGGCTGGCGTAGGAGGTCATCGATTCGACCGGATCCCGGTGGGTAAAAACGATACGTGCATCGGGGTAAGTGGCCAGTAGGTGCTCCAGGCCCCACAGGTGGGCGCCGGTCTTCAGCACCCAGCGGTCTCGCTCGTGAAACGACTGGAGGTGTTGGAGCTGGCGTCGGTGAAAGTCGTAGACGTGGCTCCAGTCTGCTTCCTGGTCCACCCAGTCCTGGTAGGAAGGCACCCGGAACTGGCAGTGAAAAAGTGGCGTGCACATGGTTTCGCCCATCATGGTGACGCACTCCTGGGTAAGCAGCGCGCCCATGGGGTGCATGGACTTGAAGCCGGGGATCAAGGCGTCGATGTCGGGAAAAGTGGCGGCGCATTCCTGGATACGCTGGTCACTGTCGAAGCTGGCCTTTTCCGGCGGCGGTGAAGGGAACATCACCTCCCAGGTCATGGGCGCGCGGTTGGCCGGATCCCGGGCCAGTATATCGTGCAGGATCGTGGTGCCGGTGCGAGGCATGCCGATAATAAAAACCGGCCGAACGATTTCCTGCCTCGCGATTTCCGGAAACGTCTTCCGGTCGTTTACGTAGCGGAGCCGATTGACCGCGTGACCCAGGATACGTTCGCGGGCGATCATCGCCCCGATCTCGTTCAAGTCAGCCTCGCCCTCCAGGGAGGCGAGGAATAGCTGGAGGGGTTCTACGAAGGGGCCATCACCAAGATCGGTAAGCCCGCCTGCCCGCAGCTCGGCTTCTTCTAGCAACGCCTGCAGTTCAAGCCCCGGTTCGGTCTTACCCATTGCCTGGTTTCCGTGCTGCGGTGTTCTTCAGGCCAGGTCCCGGCTATTCGAGCAACCGTTTTGGATGGCGGCCGTTAACAAAGCCGATGAAAGGAAAAAGCAGGCTGTAGCCGAGCATGGACTGGATTTCGGGGCTGCACAGCCGCGCTCTTTCCCGCGAGATCGCCAGGCTGTAGTTCTCCTGTTGCCGCGCCCACGGCTCGCAGTACTGCGCAGTGGCGGCCATCCTCGGCTGGCCGCTGTCGTTTGAGCCGGCGCCGTGCCAGAGCGTGCCCAGTAAAAACACGACCGAGCCCGCGGGCATGACTGCGGGGGTAAGCTCGGCCGAGTCGGCATCGGGCTGCCCGTCTCCCCACTTGTGGCTTCCCGGTACGACCAGGGTCGCGCCGTTGTCGGCGGTAAAATCGTCGATGGCCCAGATCGTCGCCGCGCTTACGGGTGCCCTCGGGCGGGACAGCGGATAAAACCCGTCGTCGTGGTGAAGCGGCTGTCTTATCTCGCCCGGGTAGACGCTGATGGCCTGCAGTTGCGAGAGCAGGTAGTTGTTCATCAGCAGGGTGTCGAGCAGCGCCAGTATCAAGGGGTTATCAACCAACGGGTTGCAGGCCAGGGTTTTTTCGATGACCGAGTATATGCGGCGCGTCTTGAAGCCTTCGAACTCGTTGCGGCCGTCGTGGGTGAGCAGCGGTGACACCTCGGCCTTGAGCTCGGTCATGGTCTGCCTGGGCAGCAACTCGGGGATGATGACGTAGCCGTTCTGCTGCACTTCCGCCAGCAGCCGCTCAACGAGCTGGGCATCTACTCCGCGCCGTTGTGCCGCTGCCGCCGCGTAAGCCGACTGCCCGGCTGCGGTCTCGTTCTTCAAACTGCCGTCGTCGTTGGTATACAGGCGGTTGGCCATGAGGGGCTCCGTCGCGGATGGCCCACGAGACAACCATTAGACAATATACCTGTCATTGCCGCCAGCCCGGGTGCCAGTCGCGCCGTCCCCACCGGTTTGCAGCGGGTGTGGCGGGCTGCCAGCCTCAGCCGATGTTTGAGTTTCCTGCCGCCTGGCCACGTCGAATCGCGCTTGCCGTGGTATCGGTTTTTTTCACCTTCGCCGGTGTCACCCACTTCACTAACCCCGGGTTTTTTGTGGCCATCGTGCCCCCGTGGCTGCCGGCCCACCTCGAGCTGGTCTACATAAGCGGGGTGTTTGAAATCCTCGGCGGGTTGGGTGTGCTCCTGGCGGCAACGCGACAGAAGGCCGGCTACGGGCTGATCGCGCTGCTGGTGGCCGTGTACCCGGCCAACATACACATGGCGTTGCATCCCGAGCTGTTTCCCGACATGACGGCCACGGCCTTGTACCTGAGGCTGCCGATGCAGTTCGTGGCGGCCTGGCTGGTGTGGTGGGCCGCCTGCGATGAAAAGGCTCGCGGGTAGGCTTGGCCGACCACAGAGCAACCGTGTGAACGATTCTTACCGGTACCTGCCCAAGAACGTTGGCGAGATCGTCGTTCGCCCGTTCGCCTTCGAGTTTCCCGAGGATCTCGATCCGCTGTGGGTTCCGGCCAACCCGGTGCGCTCGCACTTTTTCAACGGCGTGTCGTTGACCATGCCCTACCTCGAGCCCTACCTGGTGCAGACGAGTCGTGAGGCCGCCGAGCTCATAGATGAGCCCCTCCTGCTCGAGGACATGAAAGCGTTCGACGGCCAGGAGTCCCGCCACTACGAGTGCCACAGGCGCTTGAACAAGCTGTTGAGAGACAATGGCTATTCCGAGTTTGCCCAGGTCGAGCAGCGGCTGAAGGCGTCTTACGCCAGGCTTTCAAAGCGCAGCCTGAGAACGCGGCTGGCCTACAGCGCCGGCTTTGAAACCATGACCAACGGGTTTACGACCTGGATTATAGGCAAGCGGCGCTCCTTGTGGCGCGGGGCCGAGCGTCACGTGACCTCGTTCTGGCTCATGCACATGCTCGAAGAGGCCGAGCACAAGACCGTGGCCTTCGATGCCTACATGGCTTACTCGGGCAAGTACCTGCCGCGGGCCTTCGGCGTGCTGCACGGGTCTTTGCACGTGCTGGGCTACGGGCTCATTGGTATGTTCACGGCGCTTAAAAAAGACGGCAGGCTGCGCCGGCCTGGCGACCTGGCCCGCTTGGTTCGTGAAATGTGCGCGCTGGCCTGGAACGTGGCACCTTTCCTGTTACACGGCTTGTCGCCCTGGCATAATCCGAGGGACTTCAAGGACACCGACTGGATGCTCGAGTGGATAGCCGCTTACAAGAAGCTGCCCGAGGGGGAGTTGATACCGCTTGTAGATACCAGCGATCCGGAGATGCCGGTTCCTTTCTGACACGATAGCATTGCACAATAACACGGCGCACCCCGGCGGCTGCGCCACTAACAGGGGGTTCGGATGGACAGGCTTCAAAGAATAGCGATAGCAAACGGCTTGCTGGTGGTAATGGCGGCGATGCTTGCCGGTTTCATGCTGATTTTTTCTCTCATCGGCGGGTGGGAACTGTGGCCAGGTAACATCGTGTCCTTCTCGGTTTACGGGACCAGTGAAGGCTGGGTAAGAGCCCACAGCGGTGGTGCCATGAACGGCATCCTGCTGGTGGTCATCGGCCTGGCCCTGCCGAAGATGGGCCTGTCCGAGAAGCGGCAGCGGCTGATGGTTTACGGCTTCATGGCCGTGGCGTGGGGTTTTACTGCCTTTTACTGGCTCGGCAACGCGGCGGGTAACAGGGGGCTGAGCTTCGGGACAAACCAGCTCGGTAACAGCGATGTCTTCGGGATACTGGGTTTTATTTTTGGAGCGCTGCCGGTGTTCCTGGTCATGTACCTGCTGGTGATAGCGGCCAAGGGCTTGTTGAAAGACAGTAACTGAAGATCGGCGGGCGCGGTCAGAACTGGAAGTAGTAAAACGGCTGCCCGCTGCCGGCGAACAACATCAGTACCCAGAGAAACCCGCCGAGGTAGACCGCGCGTGCGGGCCACGCCAGGCGCGACAGGTGTGGGCCGGGCCACGCTTTCTTGTTGCCCCAATGCCAGGCGTAGAGCAGGGCCAGGCCGGCGGCCCACGCCAGGTGCACGGCGTTGTCGCCCGGCGCCCAGGTGGTGATCCTGCTAAGCATGAGGAGCGCACTGTCGATGCTCTGTGCGCGAAAAAATACGTTGGCGAAGGCTACGAAAAACGGCATCGACAGGTAGCCGATCGCGGTGGCCAGGCGGCTTCTGTCGGGCAGCAGGTCGCCTGACTTGAGAAGGCGGTAGGCCGCCAGCAGCAAGCCGTTGTACATACCCCAGACGACAAAATTCCAGCTCGCGCCGTGCCACAGTCCGAAGGCCATCCACGTGAGGACTGTGTTGAAGACCACGCGCGCCCTCGTTCCGCGGTCGCCACCGAGTGGGCGGTACAGGTAGTCGCGAAACCAGTTGCCCATGGTCATGTGCCAGCCGCGTCGATAGTCGATCGGGTTGCCGGCCAGCAGCGGGAACAAGAAGTTTTCGGGCAGTTCGAAGCCCAGCAGCTTGGCCATGCCCCTGGCCATGGTGGTGTAGCCCGAGAAGTCGCAGTAGATCTGGGCCGAGAACGCGAAGATCGCGATCAGCAGGGCTTCGCCGCTGTACAACTCGGGCGCGCCGAAACACCTGTCGACCACCAGCGCAAAGCTGTCGGCGATAACGATTTTTTTGAACAAGCCCACCAGGCACAACTCGACCCCGTCGAGCACCTGCGTTCGGCCCGGCAGGCGATGCCTGCGCAGCTGCGGTAGAAACTCAGCGGCGCGCAGTATCGGACCGGCTATCAACTGGGGAAAGAAGGACACGAACAGGGCAAAATCCATGGGGTCTTCGCAGGCCTCTATCTTGCGACGGTAGACGTCGATCGAGTAAGAGATCGTCTGGAAGGTGTAGAACGATATGCCGAGAGGGATGGCGGTGTGCACGCGCAGCGGATCGGCCCATCCAGGGCTGAGAGTGCCCAGCGCGACGAGGTTGTCGAGGAAAAAATTGACGTACTTGAAGTAGCCGAGCACGCCCAGGTTGCCCAGCAGGCTGAGCAAGAGCCAGGCTCGCCGTCGCGTCGGGTCGTCGGTGCGCTGCAGGCGCCGGCCCACCGAGTAGTCCAGCGCCGTCGATGCCAGCAAGAGCAGCAGGAACGGCGGGTTCCACGACGAGTAGAACGCGTAGCTGGCGCCGATGAGCAGCGCGCGTCGCGTGGGCACTATCCAGTGCAGGGCGAGCACCGCGCCGAGGAAGAACAGGAATTCTGCGCTATCGAATCTCACCCTTCAGCGATTTCCTGCCGGCAGTACTCCGCGGGCCACTAAGACTTCGGCCAGCACTGCGCTGAAACGCGGGCGGGCCTCGGGCGTAAGGTGAACACGATCATAAAAATCGTCGGCGCCGAAGCCCGGCAGCATGGTCTTGTCGATGAAGGTAAAGCCCGAGCGCTCGGCGGCCGCGGCCAGGCAGCGCTTGTACTCGTCTTGCACCCGTTCGGAGTCGGACCAGCGCAGCTGCGTAGGCGATTGCACCACGGCCACGCGAGTGCCCACCGCGGCCAGTCGCCCGGCGAGCAGTTCCAGCGCGTCGACGTGAACGCTGGGGCAGGCAAACTCACTGGCCCTGGCCTGCCGTCGCCCTCTTGCCCTTGCGGCCGCTGCGCTGTGCAACAGCGTCCAGGCCTCCTTACGACCGAGGCTGCTGCTGTCGCCCAGGCGCGAGAACAGTACCTGCCTGAAGGCCTGGCGGTTACGTGTTACCGCGTGGGATGAAGACAGCGCAAAATCGGCGTGCAGCGCGTGTTCGTCCAGCAGGCCACGCCAGCCCAGCAGCTCGCTCGCCACCGAGAAATCGTAGTGACGAAGGCTCTGCCAGGGCTCGTCTTCTCGTAGCGACCACACGCTGTCGAGGACTACGACGATGTCGGGTTGCTTCTCGACTAACCGGGGCGCAAACATTGCCAGCTCAAGCTGGGTGGCAGCCGGAAACCACAGCAGCCCCAGGTAGTCGCTGTCCCAGGGGCTGGCGTCGGCCAGGACGTGCAGGTCGATGTTGCGGTTTACCGTGCTGCTGCCCACGAACAGCATGCGTGCGTGGCGGGCAGGGCGCAGGCGGATGTTGGCCTCGGCGCGGGCCACCATGGAGCCATAGCCGTCGGCCCTGCTGCGGGCGAAGCTCCAGAACCCGGGCCAGTTGCCGAGCACCACGTTGCTCAACGCGTAGGCCGCCACCAGTATGGCGACCACCGCCAGCAGGGTTCGGCCACCGGGTTTGTCGGCCCGTTTGTCGGGCGAACCGCTCTCGTTAACCCGGGAAGATTCCTCCTCCTCTGTAAACACTGCCAGTCGGTCCCCCTTCGTGTTTTCGCCGCCGACGGTGCTCTTCGCTTGACTGGATGTGAACCAACCCGCCGGTAACCTCGTTTCTAGGCCGCTTTGCACGCGCAGTCTAATTATCGCGGGTCCAAGCGGGAAAAGGCCATGGCCGCCTGCGTGCGGGCCACGCCGGTTATTACTTGGGCACCAGGAACTTGAAGCGGTCGATGTCCTTCAGGCCAAGGGCTTCCGAGCGGGCCTTGACGGTGAGTCGCCGGCTCGCGGGCATGTCGATGTCGAGCTTACGTGCACAGCCACGCGTGATCGGCTGGAACTCGGATGTTATGTCCTGCTTGCCGAAAGGCTTGCTTCCCTTGAGCACCGCCGAAAAAACATCAAACGTAGTCGCCGGCCTCCAGCGGGCTACCAGCCGACACGAAAGCTCGGGGCGGTTGCAGTCGGTGTCAACGGTGCACGGGTCTGCCCTGAGACCCTGGACGCAGAAGCCCCAGTCGGTGTCGCAGACACCGGCGGCCAGGCAGCCCAGCTCGTCTTTGAAATCAAGTTTCATCGCTTTCCTGGAAGGACCGTCCCAGGTCACGAGCGTGTTGCCCTCCTTGGCAGGCCCGGAACCACGGAAGACAAGGGTCGGGCTTTCGGGGCTATCGGGCCACGGGATCTCGGTGAAGTCCTGGTGGTCGCAGCCGAGGGCCAGTTCCAGTTCGTCGCAGTAGCCGTCGGAGTCGGTGTCAACAAGCGGGCTACCGGTACAGGTACCCGAGCTGCAGGTGTCGCCGAGGGTGCAGGATTTGCCGTCATCGCAGGGGGTGCCGTCGGGCAGCGGGTCACCGCCGCAACCGGTCACCGAGTCACAGGTCGGGGTCAGGCAGGGATTGGAGTCATCGCAGACAGTCGGTGGGTAGGTGCAATCGGGCCCACCGTCACACAACTGGTCTGTGCACGCGTCGGCATCGGCAGAACAAGGAGTGCCGGCTGGCAGGAACTCGTCGGCGGGGCAGAACTTTTTGCCCTCGCATACCTCGGCTACATCGCAGCCGCTCGCCACGGGCCGGCAGACGTTGCCCTTGGCGGGCTTGGTCTTGCCCTTGCACTTGCCGTTGCCGTTGCACGCGTCGACGGTGCAGGGATAGCCGTCATCGCTGCAGGGGGTACCCTTAGAGTCGGGCACACAGGTAGCCGTGGTCTCGTTGCATTGCTGGGCGCACTCGGGGCCGATGGTGCAGGGGTCCCCCGAATGATCTGAGCAGCTTCCGGCGCCGTCGCAAGTTTCCACGCCGTTGCAGAACACGCCGTCGCTGCTGCAGCTGGTGCCCGCGGGCACCAGGCAGGAGTCGGCGTCTTCGTCGCAGACGTTGTTGCATTCGAGCAGGACCGCGGAGGAGGTGCAGGGGTCAAGGCCCGCGGCTACGCAGGTACCAGAGCCGTCGCAGCCGTCAGGACCGTTGCAGAACAAACCGTCGTTGCAGAGCGTACCCGCATCGGTAGGAACTAGCTC